>JAJHQT010000029.1 GCA_020833205.1 Pyrobaculum sp. | reverse complement strand
CAGAGACAAGGCGCTCATCTACCACAGAGACTTTGCACCACTCGTGGAGAAGCTCAAACCCCACCTAAAAACCGTCCAGATCTACATACAGATCTCAGACGGGCTCGGCCCAGCCACAAAAGACCCCAAAATAGAAGACGTGATAAAACAAGGACAGCCAAGGCCGCTCCCAGAAACCAGCGAGGACACAGTCGCCACAATAGGCTACACCAGCGGCACCACAGGCAAACCAAAAGGCGCCTACTTCACCCACAGAGCACTGACGCTACACACCCTCACCTCAGCGATAGCCTTCGCCGGCTACAGAGGCTTCGCCAGACCCGAATGCGCGGAGAAGCCATGCACCTTCCTCCAGCTGGTTCCGATGTTCCATGTCCATGGTTGGGGTACCCCCTGGACCTTTGCCCTGTTGGGGTGGCGGCAGATCTACCCAGGCCGCTTCGACCCGAACCACACGGTGAAGCTGGTCGCGGAGGAGGAGGTCAAGGCGCTGGCTGGCGTCCCCACCATGTTGTACATGTTGCTGACGGCCCCAGAGCTACCGAGGTATCTGGCGAAGATCAGAGAGGTTAAGCCTATGTTCGTGGTCGGCGGCGCCGCGTTGCCCAAGGAGCTGGCTAGGAAGACCGCCGAGGCGGGGTTCATCCCGAGAGTCGGCTACGGCATGACGGAGACTGCGCCGATTTTAACGCTGGGCTTCTTTAGACCTACGGAAAAGATGCCGGAAGACGTGGAGGAGTACTACAACCTGCTCACCGCGACCGGCCTCCCAATACCGCTAGTGGACTTGATGGTTGCCGACGAGAACTTGAACCCTGTCCCCCGGGACGGGAAAACTATGGGTGAAATCGTGGTGAGGTCTCCCTGGGTGACCCCTGAGTACCTAGGCGACCCGGAGAAGACCAAGGAGGCGTGGAAAGGCGGCTGGTTCCACACAGGTGACGTCGCCGTGTGGCTTCCCGACGGCCGCGTCCGTATCGTAGACAGAGCTAAGGACGTGATTAAGTCGGGCGGGGAGTGGATTTCGTCTCTACAGCTTGAGGATCTCATAGCTACGCACCCAGCCGTGGCGCAGGTGGCGGTGATTGGGGTGCCGCATGAGAAGTGGGGCGAGAGGCCTGTCGCCGTGGTGATCCTGAAGCCCGGCGCGTCGGCTACTTGGCAGGACATAATAAAGCACCTTGAGAAGTTTGTGGAGGCGGGCAAGATACCGAAGTGGTGGTTGCCGGACAGGGTGATCTTCGTGCAGCAACTGCCGCTGACGGGCACGGGCAAGATAGACAAGAAGGTTTTGAAGGAGCAGTTTAAGGGGGTGTTGAGGTGAGGGCGGTACAGCTGGTTAAGTTTGGGGAGCCGCGCGAGGCTTTGCAGTATACAGATCTGCCTGATCCTAGGCCGGGGCCTGGGGAGGTGGTTGTGAAGATCGAGGCGGCGGGTGTCTGCGGCAGGGATTAGGTGGTGCGTAAAGGTGCGTTTCCTCACGTAAAGCCGCTTGTGGTGCCTGGCCACGAGGGGGTTGGGAGGGTGGTGGAGGTGGGGCCGGGCGTTGAGAAGGAGTTGGTTGGTGCTATGGTGTTTCTTTCGGCTGTATACGACAGCACGTGTGAATACTGCCGGAGGGGGTTGGAGAATTTGTGTAGAAATGCGGAGCTTCTGGGGGAGTCTCGCAATGGTACGTATGCGGAGTATGTGTTGTTGCCTGCCAGCTTTGTGCATCCGTTCCACGGGGTGGATCCAAGAGCCGCCGTCGTTGCCACCTGTCCGCTTTCTACTGCTGTCTACGCTCTTAGACATGTGGATGTGGATGGGAAGAGGGTCTTGGTGGTTGGGGCGGGGGGCACCGGCCTCTACATAGCGCAACTTGCCAAGGTGAGGGGTGGGGAGGTGTATGTCTCTACGAGGTCGCGTGAGAAGGCTAAGGTGTTGTCGGAGCTGGGTATAAAGACGGCGGAGGAGGGCGATAAGGATTTCGACGTGGTTGTGGATACCGTGGGGAGCCCCACTTTAGAGAGGTCTTTGAAGCTGGTAAAGAGGAATGGGGTAGTGGTGGTGATAGGGAACGTCACGGGCGAGAAGGCTTTGATAAGCCCCGCCTTGATTATCCTGCGGCAGGTAAAGGTCATTGGAAGCATGGCCTTTAGGCCTTGGGACATCTACGAGGCGCTTGATTTGTTGAAGAGAGGTCTCATAAAGCCCTTCTATGTGGAGTACAGGTTGGAAGATGCCGCCAAGGCTCACGAAGATATGGAACGCGGCGTCGTCTTTGGGAGAGCTGTTTTAATCCCCTAGTTTTTTCCTCCAGTGTATGTATTAGTGCTTTCGCTGGGGGATCCGGTCTCGCGTACCTTTTTCGACTTGTTGAAAGAGGCTCCGCTTGTGGAGACGCGGGGCGAGGTGGAGATTAGAAAATACAGGGACCTCCCAGTGGTGGTGCATAGGGGGGACTCTACAGAGTTCGACAGAGAAGACGTCTTGGCGGACTTGGGGAGATACGCCGTCTTTATCTCTAGGCATGAGATGAGCAATCCGAAGCCTATTTTTACCGTCCACACGCCGGGGACGTGGCCCGACGTGTCTGTCTCGAATCCCCACCTCGTCTCTGCCGTCTTTAGAGCTCTATGTAAGTATGCATATGAGCCGTTTACCTGCGCCTTTGAAGCCACTCACCACCCTCCAAACACCTCGGCGGTGTCTGCCACATTTGTAGAAGTGGGTAGTACAGAGGGTGAGTGGAGAGACAGAAAAGCGGTTGGCGTCCTTCTCCACTCCGTTGAGGAGGCGCTGGGCGGCGGCCTGCCTGAGAACCCGCCTGCTATGGTGGTGGGAGATCTGCATTACGTGACGGTTGCAGACATGGTGTTGAGGGGCGAGGTGGACCTGGGCCATGTGGTGCCTAAATACGTGGAGATAACTCTAGAGGCGGTCAAGACCGCCTACAGGAAGCACACCGCGCCGGTAAAAAAGGCTGTTGTTTTTAGGAAAAACGTGAAAAACCCCACCCGGGGCGAGGTTGTGGAGTTTCTCAGGAGCCAGGGGGTGGAGGTTGTGCTGAAGGGGTGACCTGCAGGCCTGTCGTGTTTGAGCCTCTGGAGTGGCTTTACGTGATGCGGCTAGCCACTAGGCTACTTCCGGAGTTGTCCTTCCACAGAGACGAGGAGGCGGCGGGGGTTGCCGCCAGTCTAGGCGGCGTTTCGATAGACACGTTGCGAGATTTCGACTGGAGTAGCCCCGTGGTGTATATGCCCCCCTTCGAGAGGTTGGCCAGCGGCTCCGTGGTCGTGGCCGTGGAGGGCTACACGGCAAGGAAGCTGGAGCGGCGCAACGTGAGGGCGGACGTGGTGGTGAGCGACTTAGACTTCGAGCCGGACGGCGTGTGGCTGGGCAGGTCGGCGGTGGTGCACGTCCACGGCGACAACTACTGGCGGGTGCCGCGCGGGCCCTGGGTGTACACTGTGCAGAGCTGGCCGCGGGGTTGCACCTTCAACATATCGGGCTTCACAGACGGCGACAGGGCCGTCTACCTGGCGTACTACATGGGCGCGAAAGAGATTACGATATCCGGCTTCTATCCCCACGTAGTTCTGAAAAGAGACGACGTGGTGAAGAGGAAGAAGCTGGCTCTGGCGTCTCTTCTCGTAAAACGGGTGGCCTTAAGAGTCTCCGTAGGTTTTCTCTAGGAGGTACTCTATGGTGTAGTGTAGACTAGCGAGTCGTCTCCTGTCCATTTCTATCTTCACGTATTCATCTAGCGTAAGTTGTATAGGCGACATGTCCTGTCCTGAGATCACAACACAAGGCGAGCCGCCGCAGAGGGCGAGGGTGTAGACTGTGCGGAAGGGCTCTAGGTCTATGAAAAACCATATGGAACCTCCCACCTCCTCTAGTGCTCTTTTCAGGCGTGAAAGAGGTATAAGCTCGAGGGGCATTACTCGCCGAATTTCTCCGTGAGGCCGAGGTAGCTGCCGAGGATAGGCATCACGTCTAGGCCTCTTATCCGCCCCAGTGCCCCTCTCCAGCAGGTGAGTTCCGAGAATTTAGCAACGTCGTCGGTGACCACATCTGGGCCGTAGAGCATTATGGGCACTGGCTCGCCTGTGTGTTCCTTCACGGCGACTGGCGTGGCGTGGTCTGACGTCACCACGACGTAGTTGTTCAACAGCTTGTCTAGGTACGGCGCCAGCGACCTATCCAGCCGCTCCACCACGGAGACCTTCCCGTTGAAATCCCCGTCGTGGCTTGTGCTGTCTGTGCCTTTGACGTGGAGGAAGACTAGGTCGTATTTAGCCATGAGCTCCACCGCCAGCTTCACGGCTTCGTCAAACACGTCGTCTTTAGTCCCGCCCAGGCCGGGCGCCGTGTAGACGGCCATGCCGACGGCCCGCGCCACGCCTCTGATCAACGCCACTCCGGCGATGGCGGCGGCCTTTATGTTGTACCTCTCCTTGATGGGCTCTATCTGGGGCATGTAGCCGCCGCCTCTCAGCAGTATCGCATTTATAGGCAGCCTCCCCTCGAGCCTCCTGGTCTTGTTTATCTCGAGCTCCCTCGCCGCCTCTGAAAACCGCCTAGTGATCTCGTTCACCACCTCGGCGGTCAACGCTGCCTCTTTGCTGTTCTCAAGCGGCTCGGAGCGTAGGAGCTTAGCGCCGACTTTGTGGGGGTCTGTGTCGCTGACTCTGTGGCTCACGACGCCTCTTAACACCAAGACGCCGCGGTGCTCCACCGTGGATTTATATACCACCTCGACGCCGTACTTCCGCCCTACCTCTTCGCCGATTTTGTTCAAAACCTCTTCCACCGCCTTCGTCTCCTCCGGCGCGATGTACCGCCCAGCCCGCCTATCAATAACCGTGCCAGAATCGTCTACTGTGGCTAGGTTGGTTCTGAAGGCCACGTCGCCCGGCTTCAGCTGTACGTCGGCGCCCAGCGCCTCGAAGGCGCCGCGGCCTGTGTAGTACTTGTAGGGGTCGTATCCGAACAACGCCAAATGCGCCGTGTCGGAGCCCGGCCTGACGCCCGGCGAGATGGGGTCAAGAACGCCGCAGCTGCCCAACGACGTGAGGTAGTCGATTGTGGGCTTGAAGGCGACGTAAAACGGCGTCTTGCCCCCCCTCGGCCGGTCGCCGCCTCCGTCGAAGAGGATCCAGAGGACGCTAGGCATGGCCCTCTCCGTGGGTCTCCTTTTTGACCCAGTCTAGGTACTCCAGGTGCCCAGCTACCACGGGCAACGCAATTATCTCCGGCACCTGGTAGGGGTGCACCGCCTTGACTTCTTTCACTAATTCGTTCATCTTGTCGCTGGTGGTTTTGACTATGAGCAAGACCTCCTCGGCCTCTTCTATCTTGCCCTCCCACCAGTAGGCCGACGACACAGGTGTCATGTTGACGCAAGCCGCCAGCCTCCTCTCGAGGAGGTGTCTCGCGATCTTCTTCCCGCTTTCACGATCCGGGGCCGTGATAAACACCGCCACGTACATAGATGGCTGTAGAAGCAGAATTAAAATATCTTTGTCGCTTATGGATGCCCCCGTCAGAAGCCGTCTTTTTACCATAAAATGTTTAAAATAGGTTTTCCGGGGTGTATATGGAGAGACAATTCGCCTATGAGGTGGGACCTAAGCTTGTCGAAAAGGTGTTGCCGGAAAGCGACAAGGTGAGGAAGGCGTGGGAGCTTTTGGTCAACGACGTGGAGACACAGGCATATCTCAAGATGGCTAACGTCTTCGCGGTTCAGAGGCTTAAGTATAACGACCACGGCCCCGTACATTCAAGAATCGTGGCCGGCAGCGCCTTGGCCATCTTCAGGATATTAACTGAGAAGGGCTTTAAGCCCAGCGTCGTCGTGGACGGAGTTGGCGATATGGAGGATGCCATGGTGGTGACTTTGGCGGGGGCTTATCTCCACGACATAGGCAACTCAGTCCACAGAACACACCACCCCATATACTCCGCCTTGTTGACGGATAGAATCGTCGAGAAGATCCTCTCAAAGGTATACGGCAACACCGAGAAGATGTACATGCTTAAGCAGGAGGTCATGCACGCCGTGTTTTGCCACGACGAGGCGTACACCTGCCTAACCTTTGAGGCGGCTTGTGCCAAGATCGCAGACGGCACAGACATGTCAAGCGGGAGGGCGAGATACCCCTACCGCATAGGCAAACTAGACATACACGCATTAAGTGCTCTGTCTATTGAGAAGGTGGAGCTGGCGCCCAACGAGACGCGGCCGCTGGCCATAAACGTATACATGAGCAACGAGACGGGCATATTCCAAATAGACGCGGTGCTCGGCCAGAAGATCGCCACGTCGGGCCTCGCCCCCTATGTCGAAGTTAGGTCGTATGTAAAAGGCAAGCTACTTGCTGTAAGAACCTTCGAGACGACTCACGTAATTAGGAGCTGAGCTTTACAATTTTCGACACTCTCTCCAAGTCGCCTCTCACGACTTCGATGAGGAGTTTCAGCGTCTTACACCCCTCTCCCTCAAGTATTGGGATTATCTTGATATAGACCTCGTAGACGCCCTCGGCTACTTTTTCGTCTAGTTTCGACAACGACATTTTTAACTGCTGTAGGTCTGCGCTCTCCACGGGTCCTCCAATTAGAACCATGCCTATGTGCTTAGCCGTGCCCTTCACGCTGAGGAGATAAGAGGAGTTGTCCACCGAGACGTAGTCTAAGTGTTCTGGGAGCAACGAGATGTCCAACTTCTCAAACAACTCTCTCATGTGGGGGTGAGAAAGCTGAATAAGCCGCTCGGCGCATGTCTGTAGCCTCTCGGCAGAGGGGCAACTTAGGTTGCACTGTTCACATTTTGGATGTACTATTCTTAAGAGCTCGGCTGTGTACTTCAGCTCGTCAAATCGCACGCTTTTCCCATATGCCGTAAGAACGGACTCCACAGCTCTCTCAAGCTCGGAGCAGTCTTTTGCCTTCTCGATCATCTCCTTTAAAACGCAGTTCTTGTAGACTAAATCCCGCAGCCTTGACTTAACGTCGCCGCTCTTGCCTTCGGCAATTAACCTCCCGATCTCTATGGCAACTTCGGTGAATTTGCCAGACGCCGCCAAACCCAAGGAGCTGAGGGTGGGGGTTATGGTGCGGTAGAGACTTTTGGCCAGCCGATTCTCTTCAAGAAACTCGGCGATTACCTCCCCGGTGCCGACGACGCCTTGTGTGTATTTTACATACGCCTTCTTCAAAAGATTTAGCATCCTGTCGGGGGGTATGCGTATGTACCACGAATTGAAGCGGCAGCCGCCTCTTTGAAGCTCCTCTTTCAGCTTTTTACATAGCCGTTCTAAGTCCTCTGCCGTGGCGACCTCCTCTTCGTAGTCGCCTATGCGGACAACGACCACGTCTAGCTGAGAGGAGGAGGTTAAAACCTGCTCTTGTATCAGTATCGTTATACATAATAACCACTGGCGTTTCTATGAACGTGGACGTGGTGGCTATCTTGAAAAGAGGAGACCCCGAAGAGATCAAAAAGGCCCTCGCCGAGGTTCACCGGCAGAAGGCCTTCTCGCTGGCGGACTCTGAATACTTTAAGGAAGAACTTGAAAACGCAGCCAAGCTCCACGCCCACCACCTAGCGCTCATTTCTAGAATTATGCCCGAAGCGGAGCCCGACCCCGAAAGCATTACGGGGCTTGACTACCGCTTGGCCAAGGCGTTTCGTGAAGGCGTTGAGAAATGCGGCGAGGTGCCCCCCGTGGAGGACAAGTTCTTCAAGTTAGTTGTGGAGGAGCTAAATCGACTTATCAAAGCGCTTTGTGGATAGCTCCGAGTAGATAACGTATAGCGAAAAGGTCAACACGGCGACTACGGCCAGAGACACGTAGAGGTGGAGCTCTCCCAGCTTGGCTATCAACGCGAAAACCACGTAGGTGGCTAGGGCGAGGGTGGAGGTTAGTATGGCTATGCTGGTGTAGCGGGCCCCCTCGAACTCCCTGAGGGCTATCAGTAAGTCTTTGTATATCTCCCTGGAGTATTTCACTAGGAAGTATGAGGCGGGCGCGAGGACCGCCAACGCGGATATGCCTAGATACGCCACGGCCAGCGCAACGGCGAGAGACACCACGGCGAGTTTCGTCGCGGTGATGAAGGCGTGGGTGATCACTTTGTACAGCTTCTCGTACGCCACCTCGGTCCTCAGCTCCCTTATACGTGCGGCCACGTAATCCTCAACTGCGCTTCGGCGCTTCCACGCAAGCGGCGCGAGGAACATGGTAAATATAGGCGTCACCGCAAGCGCGAAGGCGAGCTCGGCGCTTTTTACAACGCCGAGCGTATATGCCACAACTGGGATGGACAAGGAGAGCTCGGAGACGTGGGCCATGGACATCGCCACGCCGGCAGAGAGCCTGGGCTGTCCTGTTGTAAACAACGCGCTTAAAAACACAGCCGCCGCTCTTATGAAAATCGCCACAAGCGCCACCAGGAGGCTGAGGGCGAGGTAGATCGGGTTCACCGCCGGCGTCGGAATAGATATGCCCACGACCAACATGTAGAGGTATATGATCAGCCCCGAGAGGGCAGCCGCCTCCTTTACATGCACGCCGTGTGTATCCGCCCTTGAGAAGAGGTAGCCTCCTATGAAGGCGCCCAGGTAGGGAGATGCCAGCTGGAAATGTTGAATCACGTAGACGAAGCCGAAGGCCATGGCGAGGGCGAAGGGCAGGGCGTATTCGCGCCCAACTATATACCTGTAGACGTATGTAAAGACCCCAAGCGCGGCGCCGCTTATGGCGATTATCACCACTAGGTTTACCGGCAACAACTCCGGCGTGGCGCCGCCCAGAAGGAGGCTGAGGGCGAAGAAGAGCACGGCGTCTTCCAGCGTCGTGAGCGAAAGCGCAATCGCCCTTGCCGCCTCGGGGAGGGACTGGGTCAGCTTGTAAGTAAGTATGCTTGAGGAGCTCAACATCATTACCGCCACCACCAGCGCCTCAGCTATTGAGAAGCCGCCGAGTCTAAACACCGCGATAGAAAAGCCGAAGATAAGGGCGGCCTCGATCAGCGCGGCGAAAAACGCCGCGGGGGAAAGACCGCTCATCCCCAGCTGCCGCCCCACCTCAAACGCCACGAGGGCCAGCAGGACCTGTAGGTATATGCCGGGGAGAGAGACGTCGAGCACTTCGCCTATAAAAGCCCCCGCGAGGAAGAACCCGAGAAAGGGCGGGAGGCCCAACCTGTCGAGGAGGTAGGCTAGCAAAACGCCAAGGAAAACCGCTATGGAGACCTCCCCCAGCGGGTTCACTCCACCGTGTAGTAAAGCCTCTTCTTGCCCTTACCCCTGTTTTCGATCTTGAGGATCTTGATCGTCCCAATCTCGCGTGTGTTTTTCACGTGGGGGCCGCCGTCGGCTTGGATGTCTACGCCAGGTATCTCCACAATCCTGAGCTGGGGAACGTCGGGGGGCATTTTCTCTGCCAGTTTCACGACGCCCGGAATCTTGAGAGCCTCCTCCCTGGGGAGCCAGTACACCTTCACCTCGACCCCCCTCTTGGCGATCTCGTTGGCCTCCGCCACGGCCTCCTCGAAGATCCTCCTCACGGCCGCCATGTCCCCCTCGACGTTGAAGTCGTCGCGGGCGTAGTCTGGGGTTATGTCGCCCCCCGTGATCAAGGCGTTGTATCTGTTGTAGAGCACAGCCGAAAGTATGTGCGCGGCTGTGTGTAGCCGCATTTTTCTATACCTCTTATCCCAATCTAACACGCCCCGCACCCCGTCGCCCGGCTTAAATGCGGGCGTTCTGTCGAGGACGTGAACCACCTCACCTCCCTTATGTGCCGCCGTGGCGGCGTATCTCTCCCCGGCGAATTCTATAAACCCACTGTCGGCTTGAAGCCCGCCGGTGCCGTCGTGAAACGCGGTCTTGTCCAGCACCACCTCGTTGCCCGAGACCTCGAGGACTGTGGCGTCAAACTCCCTTATGTAGGAGTCCTCTTGATAGAGCAACTTGGTCCTCATGGCTATGTGGTTTTTTCCGTATTTTATTTATTCCGCTACAGCGAAGTAAAAGCCGTGTTTCTCCAACTCGTCAAGTAGTTTAGACATGTCGAGGGTGCCCGGCACCTCCACCACGAAGACGAGGCGGACGTAGTTAGGCCTCTGCTCGGGGTCGTAGCGCTCGTGATACACCTCTAATATGTTGACGTTGTGGGCCGCCAGTATAGAGGCCGCCTTGGCGAGCGTGCCAGGCCTGTCTGGGACCTCGCCGACGAGCTTTACCACGCGCCTCTGCCTGGCCAGCGCCTTCATAAGCACCCGCATCAAGATCGGGGCGTCGATGTTTCCGCCGG
>JAJHQT010000028.1 GCA_020833205.1 Pyrobaculum sp. | reverse complement strand
TTACAACTGCGACTTCAACATCTCCAGCGTGGATTTTATCTCCTCTATCTCCACCTGGAAGAAGCGGTACGTCACGGGGTCCGCCAGCGATTTGTCCAACAGCTCATACGCCTCCTTGAGCTTCTCCTTGG
The DNA here is from genome assembly GCA_020833205.1 of Pyrobaculum sp. The sequence continues at coordinate 10,256 of JAJHQT010000028.1, read as the reverse complement.
CGATAGAAAGGGCGTTGTTTGAGATAAGGGCTTTTATCTCGCTGACCATGTCGTAGAGGACGGAGAGGCCACCCGGCATGTGGGCGGCTAGGAAGGACTCGTACTCGGCTAAGTCTTCTCTATCTCTGACGAGGTACTTCAACACCTTGAGCGTGGCGGCCCTTAACGTGGCGGCGTCGATGTCGCTTGGCTTTATCCCGAGCACCACTAGGTAAGATACGACGTAGAGAGGCACCTTCACCCTGGTTCTGTTGGAGATGACCACGTGGTCTAGGTAGGAGGCGAGTATTGGGGATATGTGTTTTGCAACTATGTCCATATTTTCGTAGGTGTAGTTCTGTATGTACTCATGTAGCTTCTTCACTTCATCCATCGTCATTATGGGGGTCAGCTTGTCGAAATCTCTCCTCAGCCGCAGGCCGGCTTTTATCAACTGCTCAGTCTCGTCGGGCTGGGCATATTTAGTGAAGACTCTGAGGGGAAATCTGTCGTACAGCGCCTGGAGCTCCTCCTCGTCCGGGATGCGGTTGGTGGCTCCGAAGACGGTCCAGGTCTTCACCGGTATGATTTGGCCGCCGTCGTAGATCACCCTCTCGTTTAAGATGGTAAGCATGGTGTTGAGGATGGCGCTGGAGGCGTTGAATATCTCGTCGAGGAGGGCGAAGTCCGCCTCCACGATGGAGTTGGTGTATATCCTCTTCACGTTGCCCTTCAACAACTCCACCACGTCTATGGGGCCGATAACCTCCTCTACCTCTGTGAACTTGGTGAGGAGGCGGTAGAACCACCGGGCCTTCAACAACTTCGAGATAGATGCTACCAACATGGTCTTGGCGGTGCCCGGCGGCCCTATCAAGATGAAGTTCTCCCGGACCAACACGGCGGTAAGGCTAGCCATCACCTCGTCGCTGAATTTAAAGAAGTGCGAGTCTAGGGTCTTCCGTACCTGAGTCACCTTGCTGATTAACTCATCCACGTCTTATGGGGGTTGGTCATTAAAATGTTTTCTATCGATAAACGGCGGCTTTTTGCACCTACAGGGTCCAGCTTATGGGGAGGGGTCTGTCTCCGGCGCCTTTGGAACTCGAAGAACACAATGATCAGCTCCGTCCGTCTTATCGGCGTTGTTCTTCAGAGGGTTGGCTCTTGAAACTTTCAGCTTACTCTCTTCCTGTATCTCTCTACCTTAGCTATATAAGCACTGTAGATAGAATAGACGTGGATCACTTTTTCGACATGTTCGTATCTTCAGCTGGTCGGAAGATAAAAGAGTACTTAAGTAATCGTCAATATGAGTATCCTCTGGAGGAGCTTGGAGATAAATTGTTAAAGCGGGGGGTCGTGCCGTCAGACGCCGCCCTCAGGGTTGCGGCGGTCGACGGGGGAATAGGAGTGGTGCGGCTCTCCAACGGGCACCAGGTGATTTTGGCTAGGGCTGCCGCCGTAGGCTCGGATTTCCTAGAGAGAGAGTTCGTGGCGGACGTCGCTACTGTGGAGTCCTCCTCTCTGCCCTGGGCTTATCTCGTGATTGTGGAGTCGCTGGTGGGCATTAAGACGTTGAATAAACATGGCGTAGACGTTTTGCTAATGGACGGCTCGCTCTACGCCAAGGCTGTGAGGCTTGTCCACAACTTGATACTGACCAGGGAGTTTCAGAACCTCTACTACGTGCCGGAGCTCGCCACTGCTCTGTACACCTTCGCCGTCTTGATCAAAATGGCCCTGAGCCGCGGGGCTAGGCTGGTTTTTGTTTCAAAGGAGCACAACTTTAAGTTGGTAAAGGAGCATCTGATATTTGAGAAACTGGCAGAGAGGAACCGGGATCACATCTTCCAGCGCGGCCTCCTGTGGTATTCCGTGTTGTGGATCAGGCGGTTTAGGAAGGAGCTTATTGAGCTCTACAAGACGGCTCGGCGGCATGATTACCAGATGGCGCGGCTTATGGCTCTCTTGGTGACTCAATCGGTGACAGACGCCGAGGTTCTTTCGGCTCTTTTGCCGCCCGGCCACTACACAGTGCCTATGTTGGTGGGGGGGTGCGACGCCTATATGAACTACAAAGGGCTCAACAGCGTGGAGAGGCTGGTGAAGGCCGCCGAGGAGAGGTTGGAGGACTCTCTCATATTTAGGCTGAAGGACAGCTTTGCCACCGACGTGGTTGGGAAGATAAGAGAGGCGCTGGAGGCGATCCCCAAGGTCTACTTCTTCTACGTGCGGTTCGGCGCTGACGACGCGCCTCTTCTTGTGGAGACTCCCGCCGATGGCACTAACATGTTCGACGGATCGCCGGTGAAGGCCTTCTACCCCGCGGCGCAGTTGGACGACGTGGTTGGGATGCTTGCGGCGCAGTACCGAGACCCCATCCACTACAACACCTGGCTCTGGTACGCCCACGACGTAGCCTCTTTCAAGTCTAGCCAGCTCGCGGAGTACGCCGTCTACCTAAAGAAGATGGCTGGGGAGGTGGGCGTCGGGAGGCGGGTAAAGCTGGCGTGGGGGATATGAGGATCGGCTACGTCGTGGCGGCGGCTACCCCCTTTGAGTTCTTAGCCACGCTAGACCCGGAGAAGCCGGTTAGTCTCTACGACTACGTGGCGGTGGACCACGTGGAATACGACGGGAACGAATACGTCAACGTGAGGCTTCTCGGTCAAATCGTGAGACTCTACCGAGACCCCTACTCGGCCAAGAGGGATCTCCCCCTCTACACGGTGATTAAGGAGATTTCAGACAACATCTTAGAGGTGCAGATCGCCAAGGTCAAGGTGCTTGGCTACGTGGAGGGCGGCGACCTCAGACAGCCTAAACACCCGCCGAGGATCGGCTCCCCCGTCTACCTCGCCGAGGACGGAGAAATCGCAGAGCTTTTCAAAGTCGACCACGGCCTCTGCGTGGGCAGGCTGGTAAGCCGCGACTTGGAGATCTGTCTCGACCTAAACGGAGTGAAGAGACACGTGGCCATAATCGCAGCGACTGGAAGCGGCAAGACTTGGTTCTCAGTCGTCCTGATCGAGGAGCTTTTGAAGAAGGGGGCTAAGATCGTGGTGGTGGATCCCCACGGGGAGTACGTGCCCATAAGAGACAGCATATACAAGCTGGGGCCATACACGGCGAGGGTCGTCAGAGTCTCTAGACACCACGCAGGCGACTTGATGTATAAAATAGGGGTGCTCGACGGCGATCCAGACGCCTTGGCCAACGCCGCAGGCGTCCCGCCGGGCGCCAAGAAGATACGCTACGCCATATACCTGGCGTGGGCCTACGCCAAGAAGGTGAAGAAAGCCACAGGCAAGCCCGTGGGGCTTTCCTTCCTCCGGAAGGTGCTCCTCACAGCCCTCCGGGGCGATGGCGCGTTGAACAAGTTCTTCCAGCAGTACAAAGTGGAGGGGGACTTCCCCATGGAGGACTTGAAGCAGTTGGCGAAGAAGGATAGACACTCCATCTTCAGCGCCTTGACCTACCTCAAGCGGCTTCAGCGGCTAGGCGTCTTCGCCCCCCGGTCCACCCCCCTCTCAAAGCTTCTGGCAGACATCACCATCCTCAACCTCGCCGGCGTGAACGAAGAAGTGCAGGACTACGTGGTCGCCCATCTGGTCAACAGGATATTCCAGGCCAGGGTGCGGCACGTGAGGTCCCTAAAGGGGGTCCAGATCCCCTGGCCTGTGGTGTTGCTTGTGGAGGAGGCACACCGCTTCGCCCCGCCTAAGGCCCAGCGGCGGACGCGGTCATACGAGGCCCTCGCCCGAGTGGCCTCTGAGGGGAGGAAGTTCGGCGTCTACCTCGTCATCGTGAGCCAGAGACCCAGCAGAGTGGATCCCGACGTTATCAGCCAATGTCAAAGCCAAGTCATCATGAGGATAGTAAACCCGAAAGACCAAGAGGCCGTCAGAGAGAGCAGCGAACTTCTCGCACAGGAGTTTTTAGAGAATCTGCCAGGGCTCGACGTAGGGGAAGGCGTGGTGCTGGGCCCCTTGACGAAGCTCCCCGTGGTGGTGAAGGTTAGAGACAGAGTGCTGGAGTACGGCGGCGCCGACATAGACCTCGCGTCTGCCTGGAGGGTTGACAAGACTGCCGACGTGGCTCAGATGTGGAGACGGTATTTCAGCGCGCCTCCGCCGCCGAGTCTCATAATGGCGGCGGCTAGGCTTAAGGCGCTTTGGAAGAGTAGAGAAGGCGGCCGCGTCTCGGTGACTCTTCTAGACGGCGAAAAGGAGGTGGTGGTGACTATAGAAGACGGACGGCCGGTCTGTAGCGTATGCGGCGTGGGGAGGCCTTGCCACCACGTCTACAAGGCGCTTGCAGAGGTCTTGGAGGTGGTATGAAGATTCTACACATATCAGACGCGCACCTCGGCAGAGCGCAGTACCACCTCCCCGAGAGGGAGGAGGACTACTTCAAGGCCTTTGAAGAGGCTCTGCGGCTCGGCAAGTCGGCAGACGTTGTCTTGGTCACAGGTGACCTCTTCGACACGAGGAGGCCGAGCAACAAGACCCTCCTGCGGTTTGTGGAGGCGGTGGAGGCGGCTGGAGTCGTACTCTACGCCATAGGTGGGAACCACGACTTCAGTTACGTCAGATACCGAGCCGAGGCTGGGAGATGCCCCCGGCCTAGGGAGTGTCTATACGACACGGCGCTTAGGCTTGTGGACAGGATGAGGCTGGCGCGGCTTCTCTGTTGGGAGGCGGCGGACGTGGGCGGCGTCTACATATTCGGCGCATGCGCCACGCCTAGGGACTACGCCGCGGAGTACCGCGGATCGCTCCAGAGGATGCCTCCCGGCTCCATCCTCGCGATCCACCAAGCCGTGGAGGGAGTCAGGGCGAGGTACCCCGCGGAGGACGACGACTACACGATGCCGCAGGCGGTCTTCCAAGGCCTGCCGTATTTGCACATAGCGGCGGGCCACGTCCACGACCACCTGGCCAAGCATCCGGCAGGCGCCGTTTGGGCCGGCTCGTTGGAGATCTGGGACGTGGGGGAGTTCGAGACTTGGGACTACAGAGGCGGCTTCGAGAAGGCGCAAGACGCCGCCCAGAAGGGCGTCGTGCTAATAGATGTGGCGGGGAAGGCGGCGTCGCTTAAGCCAATCTCTCTGCCCCCCCGGAGGCCGCTTTATAGAGTTAGGCTCTTCATCCGCGAGGTCAAAGAGGCAATCTCCGCTGTGGAGGAGGCGGCGAAGCTCTTCGACAGAGAAGGCGCCGTGGTGAGGCTCGAGCTGTGGGGCATCGTAGAGGGCGGCCTCAAGACGGGCCAGCTGGCGTCGAGGTTCTCCAAGACGCTTCATGTAGATGTGGTGGACAGGACGTCCTCGCCGCAGAGGGCTGTGGCGCTGAGGGGCACCGCCGTGGAGGAGCTGTGGCGCATCATGAAAGAGAAGCTGGGCCCCCACGCAGACGTGGTGCTTAAGGCTATGGAGCTTATACGCGACGGCGAGAAAGAGGCGGCGAAAAGACTCCTCCTAAAGGCTCTGTATGATTAAGAAGATCGAGATCGTAAACTTCAAGGCCTACGACAAGGCCTCTTTTAGGTTCGGCGAGGGCGTCAACTTCATCTACGGCGCCAACGGCGCCGGCAAGACTTCGCTTATGGAGGCCATCTCCGTCGCCCTCTTCGGGTCGCAGTGGGTGACTAGGTGGGGCGGCAGGAGGTGGAGCAACTGCCTCAGGAGAGGCGCCGCGTGGGGCGAGGTGAAGCTGTACATAAGCCACGGGGGCCGGGAGATCGTCGTCGTTAGGAGATTCGGCGAAGAGGGGACGGTCTCCTCCGGCACCTACCTGGCGGTGGACGGGAGCGTGGTGGCGCGGGGCGACTCAGACGTCACGGCGACTCTCGTCTCGAAGCTGGGCCTTAGGCTGGACGAATACGCACATCTGCTCTACATCCGGCAGGGGGAGTTGAGGAGGATACTGCAGGAGACCGAGTACATAGACCGCATCTTCCGCCTCGACGAGTTCGACAAGGTGGACGAGGTGGTAAAGGACGTACACGACGAGTTTAGAGCTCGGCGGGAACGGGCAGGCGGCCGGCTGGAGGAGCTGGAGAAGAGGCTCCCCGTGTTGAGGAGCAGGCTGGACGACTTGCGGCGGAGGCTGGAGGAGGCCGAGAAGAGGGCGGCGGAGCTGGAGGAGGCGTCGGCGCGGTTTAGAGAGGTGGAGAGGCGCTACCTGGAGCTTAGGGAGCGGCACGCCTCTCTGGCCAAGGAGAGGGAGGCGCTGGAGAAGAAGCTGGAAGAGGCGGCTCAGCTGGCGCTCAGCGCCGAGAAAGACGTGGAGCAACTGGAGGCTGAGCTGGAGGCTATTAAGAAGGCGGCGGAGGAGTTGAAAAGCCTTCCCGAGGTGGGCGACGTGGAGAAGGAGTATTTCGAGCTTCGGCAGGCGGTGGCTACGGCTGAGAGGGTCCCTCCCGAGGTGAGGAGCTACGACCCCAGGTCTCTTGAGGAGGCCCGGCGGAGGCTGGAGGAGGCGAGTAGGAGACATGGAGAGGTGAAGACGCGGCTGGCTCTTCTACGCGACGTGCTCCGTCTGGCCCAGCGGGCGGAGGGCGGCCGGTGTCCGGTGTGCGGGTCGCCGCTTTCTAGAGACGCCGTCCAGCGGCACGAGTTGGAAGTGCTGGGTCTGGAGAAGGAGGAGGAACGTCTCTCGAAACTCATAGACCAGCTCAAGGCCGAGGTCAGGCGGCTGGAGGAGCTGGACAGGCTTTACCACAGCTACAAGCCCCACCTGGCTCTAGACCTCTCATCCGCGCGGAGGAGGCTGGCCGAGCTGGAGGCCCTATACCAGAAGAAAAAGGAGGTGGAGAAGAGGCGGGCGTACCTCTCGGCGCAGGTAGCTAGGGAGGCGGAGGTGGCGAGGCGGCTGGAGGAGCTGAAGGCCCGTAAGGCCGAGGCAGAGAGGAAGATACAAGAGGTTAACCAGAGGCTGGGGGAGCTGGAGGCGGAGCTGGCCGCGGCCGCAGAGGCGTTGAAGAGGCTGGAGAATGAGTACGCGGCGCTTAAGACAAGACACGAGGAGTACCTCGCCGCGAGGTCTGTGGCGGCTGAGCTCAGGCGGCAGATAGCTGAGACGGAGAAGGAGCTGGCCGCCTTAGCAGGCGAGCTGGAGAAGGCCAAGTCAGAGGCCGAGAGGCTCGACAAGGCCCTCGCCTCGGCGCGGCAGATTAGAGTCGTCCTCGGCGAGCTTAAGCCTTTGATGCGTCAGACGTTGCTCAAGGCCATAAACGAGGAGCTAAACGCCGTCTTCCTCCGCCTTAGGCACAAAGAGGTGTTTAAATCGCTCCAGCTGGTTGAGACAGACGGGAGGTACGTAATCCGCATCAACACCCCCACAGGCCCCATAGACCACAACCTCCTGTCGCTCGGAGAGCAGAACCTCGTCGCCCTCTCGCTGAGGGTGGCCCTGGCGAGGGCCCTCCTCGGACAAGCCCCCTTTATGATGTTCGACGAACCCACGGAACACCTAGACGAAGAACACAGAAGAAAAATCGTGGAGCTGGTAAGAGGGCTTACGTCGATAGTCCCCACAATAATCGTCACCTCCCACCTAGGCGAATTTGAAGAAGTCGCAGACGTAGTCATCCAGCTATGAAACGCTACGTCCCTCGTTCCGCGACGAAGCGAGAGGCATGCCATTAAAGGCAACGGCGCCAGCTCAACCGCACAACACGAGAACAAGGGAGTGTCTGGATGTTGGCGTCGGCCGCGGATAGGCGGCGAGCTTAAATTTTATCCAAATAGATGAGTTCGTGGAGAGGGAGTTACTAAGCCCGAAAATCGACGTGAAGAGCTACATAAGGGCGAGGGTTATGGAGGTCATAGACGAGCTGTCGTTGAGCATCATGATGCTCGAGGCCGGGGCCACGAGAAACGCCGCCGGCAAGGCGTTTGTCGCCGTTAAGGCCTTGATAAGCGCGATGGTGTTGATAAATCTAGACAGGCTACTAGCCCTAAAGAGGGACGAGAAGGAGAAGAAGTGGTACGAGAAAAAAGCCTACACAGTCCCCACGAAGTCGATCAAGGGGATATCGTTGGACCTATTCGAGCTGGGGTACAGGGAAATTGGGGCGATCGCCGATAAGGCGCTGAATCTCCACGACTACCAGTACAACGGCCTAGACCCAGACTTCAGTCCCTACAAGAAGAGAGAAGAGGCGGTGCGGGACATCGTCGTCTTAATTGACACCGTTGTTGAGAAGTTGCCTCAGTGGACCGGGAGCTACTGGGACGAAGAGATAAAGAGAGGCTTCGAACACCTAACTAAAAGGCTAGAGGACTTTAAAAAGAGACACGCGTTTTAACATCCTCCCAGGATTGCCCCCGTCCCACTAGCTCAACAGAGAAAGTCAGTAGATACGTCCCCAGGTTGGGCATCACCGTCTTGATGACCCACGCCGGGGGTCTCGGCGAATTTCTCCGCAGTCTGGATGCATCGTTAGGCGTTGAGACGCCGAGCGCAACTTGCCTAGTCTCCTCGCCCCGAGTAGGCGGGTTCAACGCCGGCAGTGTGCTCGCGGGAGTGGACTTCCTCGGGCCGTTTACGCCGTAGGCCGCAGTCAAGCCCCAAGCCGCGAGATCAACGCCACGAGACATCCACGCCACGGAGCACTGCTTCCAGACATCCATACGTCACCACGGAGATTCGTCTCTACGTAGGCGTGTCGGCTTTCGACTTCGCTGGATGCCACATGCCCGTTCTCGCCGCCCGTGGATCTGTCTGTGGAAAGATGGGCGATGCAGAGGGCGTCCTTCCGCTCTGGAGAGACCCGGGAGGGGCTGTCGCGTCGTATACAGATGTTCGTGTACGCCAAGTTTATATACGTATGTCTGTATTTGTCTGTGTCTACTACGGTGATAAGCGTGAGGATTAGAAAGGAGTTGAAGAAGAAGGCAAGGGAGCTCGGGATAGACGTCAGGGAGGTTTTGGAGAGGGCGCTTGAGGAGGCCATAAGGCGGAGGGAAGAAGAAGAGCTCGTAAAGGCTCTCGAAGAGTTGAAAAACCTCTTTTCCCGCATATCCGAGAAGGAGTGGGTAGACGCGGTGCGTAGCTCTAGACATGAGCGTTGAGTATCTCCTGGACGCCTCCGCTTTGTACGGGCTGGTTGCCCACTACCACAGGTGGATAGGGCATAGGAAAAGACTCGCCATTCTCCATCTGACTGTATACGAGGTGGGAAACGCGTTGTGGAAGGAGGCAAGAGCAGGGAAGTTACCGTGGCGGGAGGCCGCCGGAGCTCTCTCGCGGGTGTTGTCTGAAGATGCTGGACGACCCTCCTCTAGAGAAGGTCTTGGAGGACGCCGTAGAGAGAGGCTTGACCTTCTACGACGCGAGCTACGCCTATGTGGCCGAGACTCTGGGCCTCTCGCTGGTCACGCAAGACCGCGAACTTCTGAAGAAATCCCCCACGGCGATAGACGTGGATACGTTCCTCGCGAGGCTGTAGACGCCGGCGGAGGCAGAACAAGTACCGCTGTCCCGCCCCTTAGGCGGCGCCACCTGCCGCAACTGCCGTTTCGGCCTTCGTCAGCTCGGCTACTGCGCCTCGGCGGCCTGCGTCTGGATCTGCTGTTCCAGCACCCACACAGGCGTGGAGAGCAGTGCGACGTAGCCGCCGAAGGCCTGCATGAGGGTTTTCGACTCCTCGACGCCGCGGGGCACAACCTCAACCTTTACGCCCTTCTCCTCCGCCTTCATTATCACCTCCAGCACCACGTCTTCTCCCAGCTCCTCAGCCACAACCACCGCCTCGGCCATCCCCATCTCTAGGGCTTTCAACACCCTGTCTCGCCCGTATACGATGTAGTCGCTCTTCTTGACGGCGTAGTACATCACCCTCTCCATGACCTCCTTGGCGTGGACGTACTCGCTCTCTTTTAGCTGCTCCTGGGCGTTTTTAATCGCCTCCACCACGCCGTATTCGTTGGCGCAACAGGCAGGCACCACGGCGAGGACCTTGTCCTTGAGCCGGTAGTCCAGGCCGCCCTCCTCAAGGAAGTCCTCCTTAGTCGGCCCAGGCCCCGCCACTATGACGCCCTTCAGCGTCGGTATCTGGAGGAAGATCTTGTTCACCTCCTCCGCGACCACCTTGTAGAAGGCCTCCGCTAGATGCTCCGTCTGGCGCTTGTAGCGGTTCGCCGACTGGCCGCCCGCGCTGTGTTTACCCGGCACGAAGAACTCCACGGTCTTCACCACCTCCCACTGGCCCCCCTTCAGCAAGGCAATGACCGCCTCGCCCCGCTCAATCACCACGATGCCGTAGACCAC
>JAJHQT010000027.1 GCA_020833205.1 Pyrobaculum sp. | reverse complement strand
GCGGTTCTTCCGCTGGTATACAATATCAAATACGACCCCAGGGACGTAGATCTTTTTATTCTCAACAAGTCCACTGTGCTCGATAACGAGCTTTTTGAGGAGATAGCTAAGGAGAACGACTGGGACATGGGGACATCGGACCACGGCACAATATACTACGAGTTAATAGTTGGCGGAGACACCGTTAGAGTGGACTTGTTAGAGAACATCCTCGACATATATATTCCCCCAGAGTTCTTTTCAGACCTCAAGGAGATCAATTTAAACGGCGTAAAGACGAAGGCCATAGGTCTTGAAGAGCTTCTGGTGCTTAAGGCTAAAATAGCTACAAAAGATGCTGAAGATTTTATAAACGAAATCGCTAGACTTATACTTGAATATGATATAAAACTTGATTATAATAAGATCAAGAAATATACATATCTATATCCAGAGGATTCTGAGGGTATTTTAAAGCGGTTGAGAAGAAACGGCATCTACGTAGAATAATAGATATAAAGAGGGAGGGGTGGCGGAATATGCGTGTTTTATACATACACGCAGAGCGCTTTAGTTGGGAGCCGAGAGACCCTGCGCTCGACGTCAGAGACGAGCCGGCCTCCGGCCGTGCCGAGAACGCCTTGGTGGCCTTCGTCTCTGTAGAAAGAGGCGACACCGACGACGAAGACTTCCTACGCCAGGTGGCGCGCGACGTGGTTGAAATCGCTAAAAAAGTTAAGGCAAGCTCCATCGTAATATATCCCTACGCGCACCTTTCTGCCGAGCTCGCCAGACCCTTCACTGCTAGGGAGATCTTGAACAAACTTTATGAAGTTGTAAAGGCTGAATACAACGGCGAGGTGTACAAGGCGCCTTTTGGGTACTACAAGGCGTTTGAGCTTAAGTGCTTGGGACACCCGCTTTCGGAGCTCAGCAGAAGCTTCAAGCCAGAGAAGGCCAAAGCCGAGAAAAAGACTGAAGAGAGACGCGACTTCTACGTGGTGCTTACGCCGGCGGGGGAGGAGTACGACCCGGCTAAGTTCGACTACAGCGGCTACGAGGATTTGAAAACGTTGGTGGAGAAGGAGGTGTTTAAGAAGGAGCTGGGAGGCGGCGCCGAGCCCAGGTATCTCGAGTATCTCCGGAAGTACGGCTTCGAGTGGGAGCCTATGTCTGACGTCGGCCATATGCGCTACGCGCCTGAGGCCACCGTGATGATGGAGCTTGTGGAGGACTACGCCTACATGGTGGCCAAGTCTCTGGGGATACCTATCTTCAAGATAAGAGGCACCAACATGTTTAAGCTGGCGGAGCCGGCCATAGAGACCCATGCGAAGCTCTTCGGCGAGAGGCTATACCTAGTCGAGTCGGACGCAGACCTTATCCTCCGCTACGCCGCATGTTTCCAACAGTTCGCAATGGTTAAGGACTGGGTGATAAGCTATAGAAATCTGCCCTTCGGCATGATTGAAGTCGCTGACTCATACCGATACGAACAGCCAGGCGAGACTGTGCTTCTCTTTAGACTCAGGAGGTTTTACATGCCCGACCTCCACATATTTACAAAAGACCTCCAGGAGGCTATTGAAGTCACCTACAAACTCCACGAAGTAATCTTTAGGGAGATCGGGAAGCTGGGACGTACCTACGTCTCGTTGTACAATGTCACTGAGGACTTCTACAAAAGCCACAGGTGGTATTTGACGGAGCTGGCCAGGAGGGAGGGTAAGCCCATATTGGTGCGGGTTCTGCCGGGGCAGAGGTATTACTGGGTTCTCAACGTGGAGTTCCACATAATCGACGAACTGGGGAGGCCTAGGGAGATAGCCACCTTCCAGATAGATGTCGGCAACGCCCAGCGCTTCGGCATAAAGTACGTAGATGAAAACAACCAGGGAAGACACCCAGTGATCATCCACACGGCGATTTTGGGAAGCGTCGAGAGGTATCTATACGCTGTCTTCGACACGGCGGCTAAGGCGGAGAGGGCAGGCAAAGTTCCGCGCCTCCCCACCTGGCTCTCGCCGGTGCAAGTCCGCATAATACCCATCACCTCGGAGAACCTCAAATACGCCCTGGAGGTCGCCGACAAGCTCGAGGCGGAGGGCATACGCGTAGATGTAGACGACAGAGACGAGACGTTGAATAAAAGGATCCGAGACGCCGAGACAGCGTGGGTACCGTATATATGCATCGTAGGCGCAAAGGAGGTTGCTGAGGGCACGCTCTCTGTCAGAGAGAGAGGCGGGGGACAATACAAAACGACGCCGGAGGGGCTCATCAAGAAAATAAAAGAAGAGGTGAAGGGCTACCCGACGAGGCCGCTCTACATGCCGAGACTCCTAAGCCAACGCCCCGCGAGAGGCTGACCCGCCTAGCTCAACCCTCGCGAGTCCGTAGTCTTCCGGCTTCATGTTGTAAAGCTAGTCGATTAGGTGCAACTTCAAAGCAACGGAGCCCGACGCCTTCTTCTCCGCAACTATCTCAAAAGTGGCTAGACCCTCTACAGACGCCGCCAATAAATCTCTATTCACAGCCATGAAGCTGGCGATCACAGAGCTGGCCATGCGGCCTGCGCTGGTTGTGTACTTGAGCAACGGCGTGCCGTCGTTGACCACGCCGTGCCTTCTGCCGTCCGAGACGTAGTTCCTCAGCCTCGTCACCACCGCCGTACTCCCAAGCCAACTTCTCAACCACGTCGAGACTCGCATAGACTAGAGAATCCGCCTCCTCTCTGACGTACGCCATGATGGGCGACGCGCCGACGGCCAATGTGACGTTAGCCGCGTCATTCATAACGACGAAGTTCGTCACGTGGTGGACGAGAGGTTTCCTAGACCTTATTCTCTTCAATCCTCCCAATTACCGAAGCACGGCATATAGCACGCCTATAGCTGTAGCTTCCATCTGTCTTGTACGTATTTGTCTTTTAGTATTTTGCGGGCCGCGTATTCTTGTCCCAGGTAGAAGGCGTGGTCTGGCAGAAGTTTCTGTGCCTCCCTTCTCATGTTTATGTCGGTTAGTTCTATCTGTCGTAGCAAGACGCCGCGGGGGCTGTAGTGGTGTAGCGAAGAGTCCGTCAGCACGAAGTTTCCGCGGGGGTCGTAGACGTCGCGGCTATACACCTCAGGCCTTATGGCAGACATCGCGGCCTCCAGCCGCGACTTGTGGATGTAGGCCGGCGTAGCCAACAAGACGTCTGCCTCCTCGAGACCGCAGGGCCAGTCCTCCAACACATCGCATGGCCGCGCCAAATACTTGCCGCCGGGGCGCCGCTGTAGGGCTAGGTGGCTGTAGAGAACGTCGCGGCTCTCCGCGCCGTAGGTCAGTATGTAGTCTATGGCCTTGACCCTAAGCGCTTCCAAGTCGTCATCGTAGAGGACGTGAGGCGCCCAGCAGGTCAACCTCTTGTCGGGTCTCTCCAATGGGACCTCTCTACGCGGCCGCGCCGCCTCGGCCGTCGGCTTGTAAAACGCCTCCACGGCTCTTCTAAGCTCCTCCTCACCCCGCCACCGCAGGTCGACTACACGTACGTTGAGACCCTTTACATATTCACAAGGCGCCCTCACGGCGTCGTTACATACTCCACTGAGGGCCTCAACTATCAACTCCCCCGCGCCGTTTATGTCAGGCCCGTACACAATCACGGTGTCTACGTAGTCGTAGACCTCGTAGAGGGCCTTGATCACCGTATTTACCGCGTCCGCCGTATAGACGGTGCCCGCGTAGGCGACTTTTTCGAGGATAGATCTGCTTATCTGATCGCGGCTAAGCCAGAGGAGTAACAACAAAAGGTTAGACATGAAAAAAGAAAGAGAAAGAGAATTACTTGTATGAACGGTCTGAGTAGTTTACCGTAAATCTCTTTGGAGACAGCTGAGAGACGATGTAGCGAAACGCTGACATGGGGTCTGAATGTTCGCCACATGTATACACGTCCACCGTCGCGAAGCCGTATGTAGGCCACGTGTGGATGGCTATGTGGCTTTCCAGCACCAACGCGATGACTGAGACGCCCTCTTTGTCGCCCCCCTTGAACCTCCAGGAGTTTACCTCCACTAGGTGCGTCTTGGCGATGTGGGCAGCCTCTATGACTATTCGCCGTAGCTTCTCCTCGTCTCGTAGAAGCGACTCGTCTACCCCATACAATTCGCCGTAGACATGTTTACCCACCACGGGGGTTTTGAGCTGGGCTGTTGCCTGCATTGCGACAGCGGCATTGACACCCCTATATAAACTTATCGGACGAAGAAATATATCGATAACGAAGCGAAACAGCAATCTGCTTGCCGCTGTCTGTTATACGGTTCTGAACTCATTAGAATCTTCTTGATGTTTTGACTCTGTAAAAACTAAAGAGCGGACTAAGCAAAGAGGTGAGACTTTGACACGTTCGCATGGCGAGTGAGGCGCTCAATCTCGTTCTCGATTTATGGCTTATAAATAAGTTCGGTAAAAACCAGCTAAGATTTCCGTAGGTAGAAAAGCTTAAATTTACGGCGGTAGCGACTTTCGGCCGGGGTGGCCGAGCGGCCCAAGGCGCGGGACTTGAGGCCGTTGTGCATGAGATCCCGTCCCCGTTAAGGGGGCGTGGGTTCAAATCCCACCCCCGGCGCCATCGAACTCTTCTGGTTGTCGTCGGTTCTGCAGTTCCACATATCGGCCATGCTCGGCGCTCCGGCTCGTCACCAGCTAGCACATGGCAGTGTCGAAAAGGTGGCGAGGCGATTGAGAGGATAGAAAAAGAGGGTGTCTTTGCAGGAGTTTCCTAGCGATTTCCCTCTGCCTCGGCGTGCCGTTCTTCACCTTTTCGGCGAGGTACAGCGCTACGGCCCTTCTGATGGCCCCGTCCCTCTCTGCCAGCCTCAAGAGATAGGCCACGGCTATATACACCACGTAATTGGCGTTAGACCTCACGATGTTCGGCCTAAGTCCGGCAGACTCAAGCCTCCCAGCAACGGCGAGCGCTTTTTCTAGGTCGCGGGTGAAGTATTTAGCGACGGGGAAGCCGCCTCCGCCGCTCACCAGTTCGAGATACATCACAACGCCAGCCACAACTACGACGCCCGGTTTGTCTGCCTCAGCATGTGAGACCCCCGGCGCCAAGCGCCTTCATCTCCCTAGAGGGGGCTTGCCGTCTCCGGTTGCTCCACCTCTCCAAAGTCTCCTTGAGCTCTTCGTAGTGGGCTAGGGCGTCTCTACGTTTGCCGGACTCCCTAATCCTCAGACAGCCGCCGTAGATTCACAAGACCACGGCGTGACTAGCATTGACGTATGGAGTTTATATGGTGTATTAAACGCAAGGCGTCTAAGCGGTAAAAGGGGCAGAGCTCTAGACGCTGTGGCGTATGCCTACGTGGTTTAACGTGGAGAGAATCTACCCTCAGAGGAATGTTGTGAAATCTGTGTAAGAACTTCGCATATGTCTTTTTTCACACATTGTATTTCTACTTCTGCGTCTGGTGTGGCGACTATAAGGTCGGCGTCTTCTGGTGGGTCTGGGCCTACGTGTATCTTGTAGCCTACCTTTTTCTCGCGGAGTCCCTCTACGACTACGTAATCTGCATCTATGTCGTGACAAGTCACCGTGCGGGTGTAGAGTACGTAGATTTCGCCGTTGTAAAAGAGGACTTTGTCTGCGCCGGCTTTTCTAAGGCGGTGGGTGTCCTTGGTAGGCGGCTCCGGGTCGTGGTGGCTGAGTTTTATGGCTGAGACTGTATAGCCTCTCTCTTTGAGACGGCGGATTATTTTCTCCGCCAGTGCCGTCTTTCCCACGTCTTTTCTGCCAGTTATCTGGATTACGCAAGTCATGTGAGACGTCTTATCAGCGTCTGTAGTTCTTCTATTGCTTTATTGAAATTTTCTCGTGCCGCCTGGGAGATTGTATAGAGCTTTTTGCCCCCCTCTTCGATCTCTACTAAAACTCCGTCTGCCACCATTCTCTTTAACAGCACATATCCGTAGACTGTGCTTATGTTAAAGCCGTATTTTCTTATCTCCTGGATTATGGCGTAGCCGTGTAGGGGACCTTTTCTACTGAGTATGCTTACCACGTACAGCCAGAGGTTCCCCTGTCCAATGCATCGCCTGAATCGTTGATAAGCTCTCATCGCTGACGCTTTCCCTCGATGAACTCCAGCACCGCCCTGTAGGCCTCGTCGGGGCTCATATGGAGCGGCGGGTTTTTGAAGCCCCACGCGGAGGCGCTTATAAGCGGCCCGCCTATTCCTCTGTCTAGGGCAAGCTTGGCAAGTCTGATGGAGTCGGTGACTACGGCGGCGCTGTTCCACGCGTCGTGTACGTCGAGCGTCGCTTCTATCCTTATAGACAGGCCTCCAAATATCTCCGCCTCGATGAGCGTATGCGCTATCTTCCTGTCTCCTAAGAACTGTATATACGCCACTGGCGATATGTAGGCATCGAACTCCTGGCCCATGGCCATCATCTTGACCGCGGCGGTCTTCGTCTTCTCCTTATCGCCGCGTCGATGCATCAAATTAACGAAGTCCGGCGTGCCCCCTACGTTTATCTGATACGTGTGCTTAATTCTCACCCCCCGTAACGCTAGCAACCTTATGAGAGTTTTGTGCAACACCGTCGCCCCAATCTGATTCTGAGTATCGTCGCCGAGCAGTGGCAACTCTTTCTCGGCAAATCTCCTCTGCCAATACTCGCTGGTGGCGATGGGGGCCGGCATGGCGTTTATAAAGGCGGCGCTGGCTCTAAGGGCGGCCTCGGCGTAGGCCTCCGCGGCCCTCTTGGCGCCGGTAGGTAGATAATTAACTAAGACCTCGGTGTTTGTGGAGTTGAGCTCCTTGACTACGTCTTCCACAGTGCCTTCGACGATTTTCGGCACTAACCCGCCCTCGGGCACTCCATCTAGCGCGGGGCCAGGGCGCACCGTCACTCCCAACCGGGGCGGTTTGAATATCACCGTCGCGTTGTTAGGCGGTTGAAGTATAGCCTCTGCCAGATCTAGACCTACTTTTCTCGCGTCGATTTCAAAAGCAGAAGTAAAAGTTATGTCGCGCGTGGTGTATTTACCAATTTCCCTAAAGGCGACGATGGGCTCGAGCTCTGGGTTGTGTTTATACATCTCAACTCCCTGGACGAGAGCCGACGCGCAGTTGCCAACACCCACTATCCCGACTCTAATGGGCATACACATCTAAACAGATGTGTTAATAAACAATTTGTTAAGTAGGCCGGTGGGGAAAATGAGGCTAGGCCAGTCTTTCTGCCACCACCTCCGCTATGTCCTTAACGGCTACTGCGCTCTCCTTAGTCCTCTTCGCGTCGCTGAGCATGGCGTTGCAGAAGGGGCAGAGCGTCACTATGGTGGAGGCGCCGGTTGCGACAAGCTCCTCGAAGCGTATGTGGCTGATACGTTTCTCCTCAGGCACGTCGTACCAGTAGTTGGCGCCGCCGGCGCCGCAACAGAAAGTCTTCTCGCCGCGTCTAGGCGGCTCCTTGACCACGCCGAGTTTGATCACGATCTTTCTCTGGGGCTCCACCACTTTGTTGTAGCGGGCTAAGTAGCAGGGGTCGTGGATGGTCAAAGTCTCCTTTCCCTCTTTAACTGAGATCTTGCCGTCTGATATCAGCCTCTGTATTATTTGCGAGTGGTGGTATACCTCAAGCTTGACGCCGAATTCGGGGTACTCATTCTTAAACACGTTGTATCCGTGAGGACATATTGTTATTATTCTTTTTATGTTATACTTTTCAAATATCTGTTTGTTGTTTAGAACTATTTCCTGGAATCTGCTCTCTTCGCCGAGGCGCCTCGCGGGGTCGCCGCAACAAGTCTCCTCGTCTCCCAAAATCGCCACCTTGTTCAACATGCCGGCGCGTTGCAGAATTGCTACAAACGACTTGATTATCTCCTTGGATCTGCTGTCGAAACTGCCCATACAGCCAACCCATAGGAGGTACTCAGCATCTGGGTTCTCCGCTATGTGTCTCACGCCGAGTTCTCTAAGCCAGTCGTGCCCCCCCGCATTGGACATAGACATGGTGTTGTTGTACTGAGACAGAGACATGAGGACGTCAGCGATCTTCTTGTCCACCCTACTCTGGGCCACCAAGGCGCGTCTCGCGCCGTAGATAACGTCGAGATGGTTAACCTTAACCGGGCAACTGTATACACATGCCCCACACGTGGTGCACGCCCACACATGGCGTTCCAGCTTAACGGCAACTTCGAAATCAGGATTGCCGGAGTTGAGGGCTACCGTCCGCACAACGACTCTAGGCGATAGGAGGCGCCCGGCGGCCACCGCTGGACAGCTAGCGTCGCATGCGCCGATCTCGCCGCACGACTGGCAGGAAAGCATAACGTCTTTGTCCATGTCAGACATCTTCTCGTAGCCAAACTTAATCTCCTCTGGCTTTACCCTCCCCTCCAAGACGTCTTCTAACCTAAACGGCGTCCTGAAGCTTGTCAGCTCCCGGGTGTGGTTTACGAACAGATTCGCGGCGGGTTTTACGTAAAACACAGACAGTAATATGTTCCTCGCAATCCCAACCGACAGCGACAGCCAAGGGATAAATACGGAAAGGAGGACGTCTAGAAAAGTCAATACTATGATAAAGAGGAGGACCAGCTGCATCTTGCTAGACTCTTTAACAAACTCCTTCTCCTCCCCCAACCTGCTGTGTATAAGCCTGCTTCTGATAAAGACGCCGACGCGATAAACCGCCGCGGCGAACAAGCCGGCCATCACGGGCAGGCTGATAATCCACAGCGCCAACGCAAGGGTTCGGAAGGGGCTCAAAACCGCTAAAAGCACCGATAAAACCACGCCAGCGGCTATTGAGAAGTGCATATATCCCACCCCTCCCTTCAGCGCCTCTTTAAACTCGTGAAGTATCAACGAGCCGAGATCTACTCTTTTATTGTAAAGACGTATCCTTAACATTAAATTTATCGCAAATATAAAAAATGTAATTAAAAACAATAACAGTAAAATTTCTTCTACCATATGCCGACTTATAGACATATTTATAAATATTCCTTTCGACACTTAAAGAACGTTTTTACAAATCGCCTTAAACATACATCTTTCGCACTCTCTGCCGATTTCTCGCCCATCTCCGCTCAAGATCCGTCTAATCTCCTCAAGAATCATAACAGCGCTGTCATCCCGCTCCACTCTCTCCACCCTATTTCTATACACCAAGTAGCCGTGGCGGGCCTTCAACAGGTAAATATATATCTGCAACTGCTTCCGGTGAGCCCCCTTTGCGGCCAGCCCCGTCTTGACCTCCACCGGGATGTAATCCCGACCCCTCTTAATCACGACGTCTACCACGCCGACTAGATCCCCGATCTCCACCTTGTACTCCGTCATGACGTTGCCAAAAACGGAGACAGCCCTCTCATACCGCTCGTGCAACAACCTCCCACGGACCAGCGAGACGGCGGAGTTCTTAGTAAAGAGCTTCAGGCCCAGCTTGTACTGCACCCACAGAAGCCTCGGGCAGTACTCGAAGTCGTTAATCACAGACGGCGAGATGCGCTTGAAGTCGTATCTATACGCATAGACGTCTGGAAGCAACTTAAACACCTCCTGCTCTTTCCTCATCTCTGCCAACGCGCTCTCCGCGTCGAGGTTGTCCAAGTCGTCGCAGTTGACCAGACTACAAATCGGCGCTGGCCTAAGGAGTTCCACCTCCCATCTTGAGCACCCGCGTATAAAAAGTCTTTAGCTTGTTTGATGTAAAAACATAGGGGGTACGGCTAGAGTATCCTCACATATTCTTTCGCCGCCGTGGTGAATGCTAATAGCCCCTTGGGGCGGTACACCTCTCTAATCTTGTCTTCGTATACTTCGCATCTGCTGAAGGCCAGCTCCAGCTTTGTCTCCTTCACGGCTCCGTTTTGGGCACAGAAAGCCTTTGACGAGGTGAGCGAAATACATGTCTACGACCCGTCCACCGCCACATACACCTCCACCATGTACGGGTGGAGGATGCTCATCGGGTTCCGCCTCACTACATCCACCATCCACGGGTATCTGCGCAGTGTCTTGGCAATCTCAATTAACCTCTCTCTAAGGTCCAGCCACTTCCTAACCCACTCCGTGCCAAACGCCCCCAGCTCAGGCCACTCCTTTAGAAGCTCCTCCGCTGGGTCGCTCCTAACGACTAAAGCCGGCTTAGGCGGCTCTTTCAGCCTCTCCAGCTCTCTCTTGTAGTCCTCAAGAATCTGTCTCACGCAATCCTCTGCCGTGCGGCAGTGCGGCTGATACAGCCTCACCCCATTCACAACCACGCCGCAGAAGACGTCGTATTGATCAACCCACATACCCACCCTCCTATACTCATACCACACACCCACCTCAAACCGCCCACTCAGCTCCCACAGAGCGTCAGCCACCTGTTGCCTAATACACCCACCCGCCTCCTCATCCCGCCTTCTCTTCCACTTCTCTTTCGCCTCCCACCTCCTCCTATCCCTCGAATAAACCCACACGCGGTAACGCACGCATATGCCCCTCC
>JAJHQT010000026.1 GCA_020833205.1 Pyrobaculum sp. | reverse complement strand
CCTCCCCGCTCTGCTTTTGTACATACAGAGGCGGCTGGAGGGTGGGAGGGGCTTCTTGTTTTCCGTAAGGACGCGGGATGTATGCGGCGTGGATAGGCGGTGCGGGAGGGCTGTGCACAGCCTCATGATGAATTTGGCTGAGAAAGGCCTAGCGAGGCGGTACAAGAAGGGTACCTACCTAATCGAGAGGAGGGCGGTGGAGGAGGTGTTGACAGCCTTGAAGGAGTGGATATGACGGCAACGGCCAAGAAAGTCAAAACCACGGCCTCTGTTTTTGAACTGCCTCAAAAACTCGGAATTCTCCAGTATGTGGAGTATGAGCCTCCGCCGAGGGAGTGGTGTACCGACGGCTGTCTCTACAAGGGGGTGCTGACCGCGGAGGGTTGCCGCAGAGGCGTATGCGTACGGTATAGGGTGTGGGTTCATTCGAGAGATAGAAGGCGGTGGGAAGTGAAGGAGAGGTGGAGGAGAAGGAGGGATGAAGAGGCTGGTGGCTGTATTAGGCAACAGGTGGCGGATGCATTGTGGGAGCTGAGCGGGCAGTACGACGTCGGGGTGTGGTACGAGTACGTGAGGGCGGGGAAGTGGATTAACCAGTACGACGTCTTTTGCGGCCCCACAATAAACGGAGTGAAGCTTTACCAGCCACATTGCCGCTCCGCGGAGGACTGTGTTGAGGAGATACTGAGAGACTACAAACGCGAAGTGGAGAAGATGTATGAGCCGCCTCAGCCGGCTTTAGTTGTCAAGATCGACCCCGTGGAGGAGCTCCTTAGGGAGTGGCCGGAGCTGGAGGCATTCGGCTTGGAGTGGGTTAGGGCGTGGGCTCCCCACGCCAAAGAGGAGCTGGTGGAGATAGCCAAGATTATGCGTAGGTACCCGTGGATGGTGGAGGTGGTGAGGCAGAGACCCGTGTCTAACCCCCACCCCTACATGGTTGAGGCATACGTGGCGGCGGACGGGTCGGAGGTCTGCCTCATGTTGAACCAGCTGAAGACGTTCTGCGCGCGGGACGGAGCCGTGAAGGAGGTAAAGCTGGAGCTGGAGTTTAAGCGGTATGAGGTATACGAAGACAAGATTAGAGAAGTATACCGCCCCAAGGGCCTGCTAGCCTTCACCGCCGCGGCCAAGAAGTACATAAGAATCCTCTAAAAACCACCCCCTTTTTCCCTTCTATTTTCTTTATTTCTCCTTCAGCAACTCCCCCGCGCGCCCAGCCGCCTCTCGGTATTCGCGCGCCTCTAAGTCCCAGCTGACACGCAACTGCACCGCGGCGGAGGAGATGGCAAAAGAAGCCGTAAAGACGCCGTTGTATTGAAACTCGTGGAGGCGGAGTTACACGTGGCACTTGGCGAGCTTAACTTATAGGCGGAGTTTTTCCAGCTGTCGGCCGTAACGGGGTTCTTCTCAGTGGTTAAATGGGCAGTCCCAGGTTCTGGGCGTCTCTCTTTCAGCTCCGCACTTTTGCAGTCTTGGGCTTGGCCTTCGGCGGCGTGACTACCGCTCTCATCGGTTACTCTTCCGGTTTAGTAGCCTGCCGAGCATCAAATAGAGCCTTAAGCTGGATTTATGTACATGGCGCCTTTTACCACAGGCGGCTTTGCGTCGTATGGCCTATTCGGCTACCCTAGCTGGTTGCCTACTTATGTACTTGACGTCGCGCCGACTTTCCTGAGGATTTCAAAGACGGCGTTGAGTCTTTCTCGGCCGGCTTAACTGACATAACTCTTCTTCGCCTTCATCTTTAAAAGACAGCGTTCTGGCCGGTGGCCTCGGCGCCGTTGGCCGCGGCGGAGCATATTACGAGCGGAGCTCGGCCAAGAGGTGTAGCACATTTAACGTCTCTTTTGTCTCTGTCTCGGCTCGTCTTCCTTGCCGCGGTTAAAAGACTTCTTCCAGACTTCGCAGAAGCCGCGGCCAGACTCTTTCTCGGCCGCCACAATGCCTGCCTTCTTGCCGCCGGTCCGGCCCCGGGGTGGCAGGTGTCGTATGTCGCTACTCGGCTGTGATGTCCTCCAGTATCTTCAACGTGTCGGAGTCGCCGCCCCTCAGCTTAGTCCACAGCGGCGAGTTTTTACAGAGAATGTAGCGGGTTCTGGCTCTTGAGTCGTCTCTCTGCATAAGTCCCGCCTCTACGAGCTTCTCTAAGATGTGTTTTACAAGGGTTAGGGCCACGGGGGCTGTGGTATCTACTCCTCCAAACTCCAACACCTTCCTAGGCGTAAACGATACGCACGAGCCCCGCGCATCGCCTACGATTTTCTGCATACCGACGTACACCGTTCTGAGCACTGACCGGAAGTCTGACAAGTTAAAGCGATGATGCATGAAGATATCAACGCCCAAAATTTAATGCCACCAAACAATCACCCCCCTAGATGATATCTTTCTACCTGCATTATACCTGTATGAATTAAACAGGCGTATTACTCGCCGAGGACCACCACTACCACGCTACGTCGACTGCGGGGGCCGTCCATCTCTATAAGCATGATCTCCTGCCAAGTCCCTCTTCTCAATCTTCCGTCTACCACGGGCATCACCAGGTGGAAGCCTACGAAGAGATTGGCAAGATGCGCGTTGGCGTTGTCGTCGATTTCGTCGTGGCGATACCCGGCGCCCCTTGGGAAGAAGGAGCGGAGTTTGTTCAGAATGTCTTCTTTAAGCCGCGGCTCGTTCTCGTTGGCCGTAAGCAAGGCCGTGGCGTGCGGGACATATATCAACGCTATGCCGTTTTTCACTCCGCTTCTCCTCACTATAGATTCCACTTCGTCTGTCACAACGACGATCTCTTCCCGCGATTTAGTCGACACGTAGAACTCCTCAACGTAGACCTTCACGGACAAGCCCTCAACCCACTATTTAAAACATTACGTAAACCGCGCCGACCGACAAGCCGCTTACCAGATTTACCGCCTCGTTGCTTAAGAAACCGCGGCGTCTACAGCCAGCCGCCGGCGTCTCCGCCAACCTGCCGTCACAGACGTACTTAACCTGGAGGGTGGCCCCCAAGACGCTGTCGAGGACCTCCCCCAGGTAGCCCAGCGCCGCCACCTTCCACACAGGCCCGCCGATACCCAACAGAGAGGCCAGCAACGCTATTAGAAGAGCGCCGGCCAGAGAGGCGGCGGTCCCCACCGGCGTGACGCCGCCAGAGACGCCCGGATCCAGTCTTCTCCACGGCGCCAAGACGTGACGAGGACGGCCCCCGTAGGCGACCCCCACTTCGCTGGCCCAAGTATCTGCGGTGGCTACAGCAACGGCGACTGTGGCGGCGCCTAGAAACCTGGAGTCGCCCGTAAGTGTGTAGAGTGCGGCGTATATGGCTATGGGAGTTCCCACGCCGATGACTTGCTTGAGCGATCTCCCAGCGACGTCTTTCAGCCCCATAGCCCTCTTCCACTCGGCACGCACCCTAGTCAAGAGAGAAGACGACAAGAAGAAGAGGGCCATTAAGAGGAAAAGCCCGGTGTGGGCCACAGCCACGACGGCCCCCACGGCGATGGCCGAGACTGTGCCTCTCACGGTGAGAAAACCCCGCTTCAGCGCCAGGAGGGCTAAGGCCACGATGGACGGCACCGTAATCACGTATAGATCCATCGCCGCCTTCACTACATATATATTTATTGATTTCCAACGCCATGGATGTTGTAACTAAGCTCCACCAAAAATACGGCGAGGCCGTAGAAAGAGCCATAGAGCGTTATCTAACTATTGACGTAGCTCCCGACTTCCGGGACGAGGTTCTCTACCAGGTTAAGACCGGCGGGAAGAGGCTTAGACCTCTTCTCACCCTTGCCGCCGCCGAGGCGGTGGCAGGCCAGTGGGAGCTGGCGCTCCCCGCCGCCGCCATAGTGGAGCTTATCCACAACTACTCGCTGATCTACGACGACATAATCGACAGAGGAGACGTCAGGAGGGGCCTCCCCACTGTGAGGAAAGCCTTTGGAGACAACGCCGCTATTTTGATAGGCATCTGGTACAGAGAGGCCATAGAAGAGGCGGTGTTGGAGACCTCCAAGCCGCTGGTCTTCGCCAAAGAGGTGGCTAAGGTCATCAAGGCCATAGACGAAGGCGAGAGGCTCGACATTTTGTTCGAAAGCGCCGGGCGCGACGACCCCTATTTCGTCAAGGCCAGGAGAAGAGATGTGACGCTGGACGACTACGTCAAGATGGTGACGCTGAAGACCGGCGTCTTGATAGCGGCGGCTGCTAAGTGGGGCGTCCTCTCCGTAAGCGACGACCCGGCCCTCCTCGAGGCGGCCTGGGGCTTCGGTCTAAACGCCGGCGTGGCCTTTCAGATGATTGACGACGTCCTCGACATCTATGGCGACCCCAAGAAGTTCGGCAAAGAGATTGGAAAAGACGTCAAAGAACACAAGCGGGGCAACGCTGTGGTTGCCGCGGCGTTGGCCAAGCTCCCGCAGAGCGGCAGAGAGGAGCTCCTCTCCATATTGGCGAAGGAGAGGGCTGGAGAAGACGACGTGAAGAGGGCCGTGGCGCTTCTTGACTCCGTCTCCGCCAGAGAGGAGGCTCTGAGGCTCGCCGAGAGGTATAGAGGCGAGGCGGAGCGTCACCTCGCGAAAATACCCAACAACGAGACGTTGAGAGAGTTGCTTGTATTTATACTAGAGAGACAGTATTGATGCTCGTCGTAAAGTTCGGCGGCTCCGCCATCACGGACAAGACGCGGCCTTACACCTACATCCGGGGGCGGGTAGCGCGGGCCGCCTCGGCGTTTAGAGAGACGCAGACCGTCTTCATCCACGGCGCCGGCTCCTTCGCCCACCCCCACGTCAAGACCTTCGGCCTGACCCCCCGGGGCATAGCCCTCACTAAAGCCACACTGCGGCGTCTCACAGCCATGATTGTCGAGGAGATGTTAGAGGCAGACCTGCCCGCCATGCCGGTAGAGCCCAGCGACGTCTTCTGGGGAAGATCCCTGGCGAGACAGGAGGTGATTACCCACGCGCTGAGGCATGGGCTGTACCCCCTCCTCCACGGCGACATAGTCCCCTCCGACGAGGGCTATGTAGTTGTCAGCGGCGACGACATGGCAGTTGAGTTGGCGAGGGTGTATAGGCCGAGGGCCGTAGTGTTCCTCATGAACGTAGACGGCATCTACACGGCGCCCCCCGGAAGCCCCAACGCCGAAAAAATAAGAAGGCTAAAAAGTAACGTAGATTTAGAGGGGACCGCCGGTGTAGACGTCACGGGAGGTATAAAAAAGAAGGTGGAGGCCGGATTGGCCATAGCGGCTTTGGGAACCCCCGTGTTTTACTGTGCGATCACTGATACAGAATCTCTCGAGATAATCGCAAGAGGCGGAGCCCCAGAGAACTGCACCTCTGTGGAGCCCTAGGCGATAGATACAGCACTCACAGACTTACCTTCTACAAGGTGAATCCTTATGTAGAAGCCTTGTGGCAGATCTTTTATGCCCTGGACCCATCCTTCTACGAGGCTTATTTTATCTATGGGATATATCAATAACACCACGGGGTTTTTTGCATTGTCAGGCAAGACGTCTGCAAAGTCCTGTGGGGCGATGGCACCACTTGTCCGGGGTATTGGCAACACGTAGACAGGTCTCTCAGCGGCGTCGAAGACCAGTCTCCTAACCACGGCGTTTGGGAGAGAGGCGCCGGGGGTGTAAGCCACTAAGTATACATAGGCGTCGCGGTAATACTCAGGCCTGCCTCTAGTCACCGTACCGTTGAAAAACACATACGCCTCAGAGGCAGACAGAACAGCGGAGAAGTCTACAGTTGCGGCGCCTCCACGTCCGAAGATGAAGGGGCCAATGCCTGTAGTTCCCAGAATGTAGCCCGTCTCGGCGAATATGAGTGCGGCCAGCGCTATTATGAAAATTTTTCCGCGTCTCTTCTTCTTTTCGCTTCTTGTGGGCATAGGTGCGCCGTCTCTGAAATTTATAAAGTTAATGTACTGTCAGTACCTCCTTTCTGCCGCCGCTTGGTGGCTCACCGCCCCGGCTACCTGGGGTTGGCTTGAGCTCGCTAGCAGTACTGCAACATGCCCGGGTTGACGTAGACTATCCACATAACGACGAGGTAGAGGAGCGTCAGCGCGACGCCTACGGTTTCGAGACCTCTGTACCATCTGCTCAGCAACAGAGAGCCGCCGGCCAACACGCCGAGTATGACGAAGCCGAGAAGCGTGTTGCAGAAGGGCCTGGCGGGGTCAAAGATAGACCAGAGCCCGCTGAACACTAGCGATACAAACACGAGCACGGCGAGGCCCGCAGCCACGTCGAACTTGTCCATGGGCGACCATATCGACATGTTTTTAAATTATTGCCTCCCGCCTCGTCGTGTCCGTTATCTTTAGTGGCGAGGTCGCGTGCCCCGTCTGTGGCTCCAAAACCTTCAGATACGTAGAGCTCCTCTACGAAACTCCCTTCTTCGGCAACGTGTTGATACAAAGCGGCCACTGCTCCGCCTGCGGCTACAGGCTCTTTGATGTAGAATATGCAGAGGTGGGACGGCCCATGCGTGTCGTATTCACAGCAAAAGACGGCCTAGACGTGGCCAAGTCTTTTCTCGTTAGGAGTAAAACCGGCGTCATATACTCCCCCGACCTCGGCTTCTCGTTAGAGCCGGGAACTCACGGCGAAGCTTTTATCACCACAGTGGAGGGCTTTATGTATAAGGTAATTGAGTACGCCGAGAGACTGAAACTCCTCGAGCCAGAAGCCGCCGAGAAGGTGGATAAATTCATCTCAACCATATACAGGAAAATTGAGGAAGGCGGCTTCACCCTCGTCGTAGAGGACCCCCTGGGCAAGTCCTTCATAGTTCCCTACCGACAAGAGACCGTAAAAATCGAACACCTAGACTAACTGAGAAGCGACTCCGGGCAATACCTCCTCACAAAGTATTCGAGAATATGCGTAAATTCGTCGTAGGCGGTGAGCTTTTTATACAAGCCTTTAATCAAGTCTTCTGTGGCGTAGCCTAGTTGCCTGTATCTACAAGCCCTAATCAACGTGGCGAGCTTGTCGGCGAAAGCAACCACCCGCCCCTCTAGGTTAGTCTCGTAGCGATACCAACGGAAGAGCTCGGCGAAATGGGGGAAGTCTCGCTTGAACACCTCCTCCTCCACCTCTTCCCACTTCAGCCTATCCCGCACCTCTCTGGCCGGGTGCCCCAGCACCGCCTCGGCCAAGTCGTGCACCGCGGCCACGGCCAACACTTTCGCCAAATCCACCTCGACCCCCTCTGCGTTGAGTCTCGCCGCCACTTCGCCGGCCAACAAGGTGACGAGGAGAGAGTGGGCGCAGACCGTCTCGGCATCTCCCACGCCACGCTGAAGCCAGCCAACCCTCGGAGTTTTACACAACGTATCCACTACTGCGATTAGGTCGTCGCTCATAACGCCCCGAAGACGAGCGGGTCTGACCTCTTGCTTATCTCGTAGGCAAACGGCGTCCGCAAAACTGCGGGCACCTCCTCTCTCTTGAAGTTTGCCAAAGCCCACGACATCTTTACATATGCAGTTTCGGGGAGCATGTCCTCCAGCGGCACGACGCCCATAGAAAGCAACTCGCGTCCCCTCCTGTACACGTAGAGGTTAGTCCTGCCGTAGATGGTCTGGCTGGCCATGGCCACCACGACGCCGGCGTCTATCAGCTTCTTGACGGCGGGGAGGAGGTACTCCCCCACGTGGCCGAAGCCCGTGCCCTCGATGACCACGCCCTTCACCCCCACCTCGAGGAGGACCTCCAGCAGACGGGGGTGCATGCCCGGGAAGAACTTCACGAGCGCCACAGCCTCTTCAAACTTCGTGGTGTACTCCAGAGAGCCCCTCGCCTTATACTCCTCGGCGTTTATCTGAAGCAAGTCCTTCTCTGGGTAGTACTCGGCGAGGGGGCTCGCGTTTATCGACTGAAAGGCGTCGCGGCGGGAGGTATGCATCTTCCTGACCCTAGTGCCTCTGTGCACGGCTACTACGGCGTCGCCGCTGGTTTTGTGCATAACGACGACCGACTCAGCGAAGGGGGCCCTAGCCGCCACCGCGATTGCGGCCTTTAGGTTGAGGACGGCGTCTGTGGAGGGCCTGTCACTCGACCTCTGCGCCCCCACAAGCACTATGGAGCCCGGCGCGCTTCTGAAGGCGAAGGCCAGGGCTGCCGCGGTGTAGTGCATGGTGTCTGTGCCGTGGAGAACCACCACGCCCCGCGCCCCTCTCTGGAGGGCCTCCCCCACCCTAGCCGCTATCTGGGACCACACGGAGGGGGTCATGTCTTCGCTGAACTTCGCCGCGACCTGCTCAGCCTCTATAGGCGCCTCCAAGCCGCCCAGCACCTCAAAGAGGTACTCCACGCCTAGGGTGGGGTAGACGCCGCCAGTCACGTAGTCAACCCGGGACAAGATGGTGCCCCCAGTCGCCAGGAGCCACACCTTCTCCCCCTCCACCCTCGGCGCGGCGGAGGGGGCGGCGGCCTCCGGCGGCTTAACCTCGCCAAGGTCTATGATCTCCTTCACCCTACTCCTCTTGAACCCCACGTTGTAGCCGTTCTTCAGCTTAACCACGACGACGTCGGGGTCGCTGAACTGCGTCGGTGGGATCAACACGCCCTCGAAGACGTCTCTGTTGTCCAGTACCAACTTAACTCTGCGGTACATACCTATCCAGCCAGTTAAGGATCTCTATTAAAGTTCTACACCGACGTCGAAGTTTCCCTTCAGGGTGAGCTCGTCTTCTCCGGGCTTAGTACCTTCTCGGCGAGGTATATAGGGCTTTTCTTTAGACACCGTTCCCTTCCCCTCCAAGAGGTGCAACCTGTCTGGTCCTCTACGAGGTACCGCCAAAGCCTGTAGTCCCGTACTAACCCACAGACCGACACCCCTCCCCGAACTCCTCCTCGAGAGGAAGACAACCCCTATACTAGACGCCTTAGCCGCAATGTCGAAAAGCCCTGGCAAGGGGGCCCTCGCGGAGCCCCCTCGTAGACCCACACGGAGGATTCGTACCTATTCTGCTCAAGACTGACCTTGGTGACGGTGAAGAGGACTCGGCCGCCGCTCACATCGGGACTTGACACCAACACTACCTTAGCTAAATCTTCTGGACCCAGTCCCATGGCGGAAAACGGAGAAAGGAATTAAACTACTCTCCTGGACAGCCGCCTTCGGCGTTGGAGATCTGCGGCGTGAAGAAGAAACTAAAGCCTTGCAACGTAACTACGCGACCCACCGCCATCTGGCCAGGCGATAATGTAATCCCTGGGAAAAATGCCTTAACGTAGCCGACGTCGCCAGCCTTAATCTCCGGCGCCTCACGCCCCCTCACCACCACTTTCACCTCTGACGCCTCACGCCCGTTTAACTCAACACCGACGATCTTCAGACCCCCAGAGCCGCCCACTGCGAAACACAGCTTCACCTCTGTGCCCCCGTCCCGCGGGTAGGCATAGGCTTGCGTCACCGCAATATAGGTATACTGCAGAGAGGCATAAAAGGTGGTGTAGAGATAATTAGCCACGGCAATGGCAATTGCCAAAACGACAGCCAGGAGAATAGCCACCTGGATACTTACCACAGCCCCCCTCACATTATCGACCTTGCCACATATTTAAAACTTAAAACGGGGCGGTGCCCCGCCGGGCTCACCGCGCGGCGTACGCCGCCCTCACTCGGCGTAGTCCCGGCTGGCGCCTATTGAGACTCTATTTATAACTCTTACGCGCCCAAAACTTTATTAAGCAATATGCACGTACCGCCTATGAAGAATATTCCTATTAACAAGGTTAATGACTACGTCTGGGAGATTCCGCCCGGCGTAAAGCCTTGTCAGAAGGTGCCGGTGCGCATCTACGCAGACAGCGCTCTGCTGGAGAAGATGAAGTCCGACATGACCATCGAGCAAGGCATAAACGTAGCCTGTCTCCCTGGCATATACAAATACAGCATCATCCTGCCCGACGGCCACCAGGGCTACGGGTTCCCCATCGGCGGCGTCGCCGCCATAGACGCAGAGGAAGGCGTCATCTCGCCGGGCGGCATCGGCTACGACATCAACTGCGGCGTCCGCGTCCTCAGGACGAACCTCACAGAGGAGGAGGTGAGGCCTAAGCTCAAGGAGCTTGTGGACACCATCTTCCGCCTAGTGCCCCCAGGCGTAGGCGGCACGGGTCATCTGAGGCTGTCGCCGGGGGAGTTCGAGAGGGTGCTGGCTGAGGGCGTGGAGTGGGCTGTGCAGAAGGGCTTCGGCTGGGCCGAGGACATGGAGTATATAGAGGAGCGGGGCTCCTGGAAGCTGGCGGACCCCTCAAAGGTCAGCGAGAAGGCCAAGGCGCGCGGGAGGGATCAGCTCGGCACGCTGGGCTCAGGCAACCACTTCCTAGAGATCCAGGTGGTGGACAAGATATTCGACGAGAAGGCCGCCAAGACCTTCGGCATAGAGCGGGAGGGCCAGGTGGTGGTCATGATACATACAGGCAGCCGGGGCTTCGGGCACCAGGTCGCCACAGACTACCTACTGATCATGGAGAGGAACATGAGGAGGTGGGGCCTCAACCTCCCCGACAGGGAGCTCGCGGCGGCGCCGCTGAAGGAAAAGGTGGCTGAGGACTACATAAAGGCCATGGCCTCCGCCGCCAACTTCGCCTGGACAAACAGACACATAATAATGCACTGGGTCAGGGAGGCCTTCAAGAAGGTCTTCGGCTCCATAGAGAAGGTCG
>JAJHQT010000025.1 GCA_020833205.1 Pyrobaculum sp. | reverse complement strand
CCTACCATCCTGCCCTTAGCCATTACATCTCCTCCCTCCTGTATTAAGATGGGGGAGAACGCCATGCCCTCTGTGCCTATCAACCTTGCCTTTGAGAGGACTGGGTCTTGGCCTATCGTCTTCAATACGACTGAGCCGTCGTCTTCGAAGGAGACTATCACCACTGCGAAGTCTGGCCCAACGAAGTCTTTAACTTCAGTCGAGACTTTTCTCACGGCCTCCGGGGCGGCCTGCGGAAAAGCCTTGGGGTCGGGGTCGTACGACGCCACAGACACCAGTTTAAAGCCGCGTTTTGCGGCCTCCTTCTGAAGCTCTAGGTAGATGCCCTCTCCATAGGGGTCTTTTCTGTATATCAGGGCTACGTTTTTAACGCCCATTTCCTTGAGTATGGCGCCGATGGCTTTTATCTGCTTAGCGTCGCTACCTACTATCCTGTAGAGCCAATCGTTGGGTATCGCCAGAAGAGAGGAGGTGGACCAGGCGCTGAAGAGAATTATCTTATTCTGGTCTGCGAAGGGCTTTTCGCCGGAGGCCTCTTTGCTCGTCAAGCCGGCGTGTACAGCCCTTACACCCTTTGCGTATAGCGTCTGTAGCTTCTGAAGAGCCACGTTTGGGTCGAGTTGTGTATCTTCGACGTACAGCTCAAACTTATAGCCCTTGTTGGCATACTCGGCGTTAAGGTCGTCTATTGCGAGATTTGCGGCACACTGAGCCAACTTGGCGTAGCTACTGAAGCCGCCGGTAAGCGGAAGTAGAGCGCCTAGTTTAAACACCTTCTGTTGTGTCGTCTGCGTCGGTGTTGTAGTGGTGGGGGCCTGTTGCGCTGTAGTAGATGTCGCCGGAGGAGTTGGACTTGTTATTAATAGAAGTCCACCAACTAAAGCTAACAATATAACTATTACTATTAATAGAGTTTTTGAAGCCATACGAAGTAGATATTTCACGTTTATAACTTTATCCCCACTAAGGCTTATTAAGAGATGTGTTCTGCGCCACATGGCGGAGGTTTTAAGAATTGAGAGACTTGAGGCAGGTTATGGAAGATTCCACGTGCTCTTTGGCGTAGATCTCGTAGTCAATGCTGGAGAGATAGTTGTTCTGTTGGGTCCAAACGGCGCTGGGAAGTCTACCTTGTTGAACAGCGTGGTGGGGATGGCTGATGTGTACTCTGGCAGAGTGGTTTTAATGGGCCGCGAAATCACAGGCAAGCCGCCTCACGAAGTTATGAAGCTCGGTGTGGCTTATGTCATGCAGTCTCCTAATAATTTCGGCACCCCCAACATCTTCGGGGAGCTCACTGTTTACGAGAACCTAGTGGCGGCCTCCGCCGGCATACCCAGGGAAGAGGTGCCCAGAAGAATTGAAAACGTGTACGGCATATTCCCCAAGCTAAGAGAGCTCAGAGATAGAAAGGCCAAGTTTCTGTCTGGCGGCGAGAGACAAATGTTAGCTATCGGTATAGGCCTTATGAAGAGCCCCAAACTTCTGCTACTCGACGAGCCTACCGCGGGCCTCGCCCCCAAGTTGGTGAGCGACTTTTTTGCAACTATACGCGATATAAGAGACAAACTGGGGATTTCAATACTTTTAGTTGAGCAAAACGCTAGAAAAGCCCTGGAAATAGGAGACAGAGCATACGTCTTAGTCACTGGCAGAATTAAGTACAGCGGAAGCGCCAAAGCCCTAGACGAAGAGAGACTTGCTGAATTGTTCCTTGGCCATTGAACTTAAAGATGAGGTAGAGAAACGTCTATGGAACCTCTCCGGGGAAAATACAAAGTCTTCAAGACGAAGAAATACACCATATATTATCTAATCGAAGACGTAGAGGTAGGGGGTACGCCAGAGAAAAAAATCGTCAAGGGTGGGCACGAGTTTTTCTTCTTTGGCGACGTAGTCGTTATAAAGCCAGTTAAAGAGACTTCTCCACCTCAAGAAGCTCCTTGAGTCTAATTCTTACAGTTCTTCCATCTGGAAGCTCTCTAACGATTATGAAGTCGAGCAACCCGCGTCTAAGCTCCTCCATGGCTATCAACACGGGGTCTGTGGTGCCTATTTCGTGGATATCTACGAGCGGCTCCGCCCCCATCGCCAGTTGCATAGCTCGGGCACCTACTATGCGGGCAACCTCGTATTTTGTGAGACGCGGCGGGTAAAGTTCTTTCTTTATCAACGCCTTATCTAAAAGCTCAACTAACCTATTTACGCGTTCTAAAATCTCCGCTGTGGATAACGCCTCCACGACAAGAGGAAGATAAGAGGTGTATATAACATTTATTGGGAATAATGATAAGATAGGGAAAAAGTTAGTCGAATTTAGTCTCGCTCTTCTCCTCGCCCTCCTCGCCGCCCTTCTTACCCTTCTTCTCCTCCTTCTTGGGGGCGCCGGCGGCGATTATGTCGTCGATGCGCAGGATCATTATGGCTGCCTCAACGGCGGACTTAATTACTTGCTTCTTGACGAGGAGCGGGTCCCAGACGCTGAGGGTTGCCATGTCGACGATCTTGCCTCCATGTACGTCGACACCCGCTGACAACTCGCCATTGTCGTGCCTCCGTCTGAGCTCGGCGATGGCGTCCACCGGGTCTAGGCCGGCGGTGAGGGCAAGTATCGTGGGGACGTACTCAAGAGCGTCGGCAAACTTCAACGCGGCTAATTGCTCTTTGCCGGACAACTTCCTGGCGTATTCCCTCACCCTCCTAGCCACCTCGATCTCGAAGGCGCCGCCGCCGGGCACTACCTTCGGCTCTCTGAAGAGGTCGCGGGATACGTGCAACGCATCCTGCAGAGATCTCTCCACCTCGTCCAAGATCCTGTCGCTACCGCCCCGCACTAATATAGTCACAGCTCTCGGGTTCGGAATATCCTCTACAAACACCATCTTCTCCTCGCCGACTTTACGCTCCTCCACCAAGCCGGCGGTGCCGAGGTCTTCAGGCCTTGCGTCTTTAATCGACGTGATTATCTTGGCTCCGGTGGCCCTGGCGAGCTTCTCGATGTCGCTACGCTTGACACGCCTCACAGCCATGATGCCCCTCTTCGCTAGGAAGTGCTGCGCAACTTCGTCAATGCCCTTCTGCGTAATTACCACGTTGGCGCCTATGGAGGCCAGGTGGTCTACGTAGGACTTAAGGATCTGCGCCTCCTGGTCGAGGAAGGCCTTGATCTGGTCTGGGCTGGTTACAGATATCTTGGTTGTCCACTCGGGCTTCTCTATCTCAAGCGGCGCGTCGAGAATGGCGATCTTGGCGTTGCTTACGCGCTTGGGCATGCCGGGGTGTACAACCTCTTTGTCGAGCACTATGCCTCTGACTAGCTGAGTCTCGTAGATAGACTTGCCTTTCTTCTTCTCAATCTTGATCCAGTCTAGGTCTAGATACGGCTTCCCATCTCTCATCTCGACGGCTTGTAGAGCGGCCTCCACAACTAGATTGGCCAAGTATTCTCTCGTCTCGGCAACGACCTTAGAGGAGAGGGCGCTGGAGACTACCTTTAGTAGTTGTTCTTTTGTCAAGTCGATAGGCTTTGCGATCTCCTCGGCGACTTTGAGGGCGTAGTCAGCCGCCTTCTTGTAGCCCTCTATCACTATGGTGGGGTGTATACCCTCCTCTAGTAGCTCCTCGCCGAGCTCCAGGAGCTTGCCGGCGAGCACAACTACGGTAGTGGTGCCGTCGCCAACCTCGGCATCTTGGGCCTTAGCCACCTCTATTAACAACTTCGCAGCTGGGTGCTGCACCTCCATCTCTTTTAGAATGGTGGCGCCGTCGCCGGTGATGGTAACGTCGCCGAAGGCGTCGATAAGCATTTTGTCCATACCACGTGGCCCCAGCGAAGTCGCCAAGATCTCAGCAATTACCTTAGCCGCCTGGATGTTAGAACGACGTGCATCGACACCGGTTGTTCTTTGGCTCCCCTCTTTTAGTATCATTACTGGAACACCTGTCCGAGGTGCCGCTTGCTGTGCCATGGCTTGACATAAATTACGTATATAAAAACTTTTCGCAAGACACGTCGCTGAGCAGAACTACCCACCTCCTACGGACGTTGCGGAAGTGCCTTAGCCAGTGCCAGAATGGTCTGCCACTTGTCTTCTATTTCCTCCTCTAACATCTTTACGTCTTCATCCGTCAGATGGGCAAATCTTCCCTGTAGCTTTAGATATTCCTTCAACGGCTTTCTCTTTGACTTATCTGCATATATTGTACTCGGTGGATTTAGCTTAAGCTGGCCGTGGTCGTACTCCCAAAGTATCCACACCCCGGTCTCCACTGCAAGTCTTGCAACTTCTACGGTTTTTGCAGGGTCGTATCTCCAGCCAGGTGGACACGGGGCATGAAGATGAATAAACTTAAACCCCTCTATCTCAGCCGCCCTTTTCAGCTTTCTGTAGAAGTCTTGTGGATAGGCTATGTTGGCAGTGGCGACGTAGGGAACGCCGTGCATAACCATTAAGAGAGCTACGTCCTTCTTTCTTTCACGTTTGCCTACAGGCGTGGTGGTGGTCCAAGCCGCACGTGGCGTAGAGCTACTGCGTTGTATGCCGGTGTTCATATACGCCTCGTTGTCGTACATCACGTAGAGGATGTTGCTATTTCTCTCAGCGGCGCCGCTAAGAGTTGCAAAGCCTATATCTGCAGTGCCGCCGTCGCCTGCCCACACAACTGCGTGACCTCTTACGCCGAGCGTTTTATAGGCCTCTGCTATGCCCGTGGCAACGGCAGCCGCCGAGGCGAAGGGCACGTTTAAAATCGGCATGGCGACTCCAGACTTGGGGGCCAAGCCTTGTACAACTGAGGCGCAACTAGCTGGTATCGACAATACGGCCTCTTCGCCGAGCGCTATGCCGAGTATCTTTAACCCGATCATCATGCCGCAACCTGCACATGCGGCGTTTCCAGGAACGACGTATTTTTTCTTCGGTAGTTGATCTAGGCGGAAGCTCATACCACAAACTCCAGCTCCTTATATCTCCCCTCTATGGCGTTTTGTATAGTTTCGTAGAAGCGACGACTGTCGAAATCTACGCCAGCTATGCCTGCAACAATGTTCACAACTCTGGCGTGGGATAAAGCGGCGTTCACCTCAAGGCCTAAGACGCCGCAGAGCGGCGTGATGTCTCTATCGTAGACTACCACCGTGCTGTATTGATCTAATTTAGTAATTTCCTCCCTTGGAAACGGCCTTATGAATCGCATCCTCATAAGGCCTACAGATACTCCGCGGGCTCTTAAAGAGTCTACGGCGTGTTTAGCGTCGCTACACCAAGCGCCTGTGCACACCACCACATGTTTAGCGTCGTCTGCTCTGTACCACTCTACGAGTCCTCCATAGCGTCTACCCACAAGCTTCCCATATTCCTCATCAGCTTTAATTATTATTTTTTTAGCTTCTTGTTGAGCCTCAAAGACCGTAGTTATTTTATGTTTTGCATGTGTTTTATTGTCAGATGGCAAGTTGCCAAATGCAACCGGCTCTCCAGGACGGAGTAGCATAGGCACGTCGGGTCTACGTGGAGGCAGGAATTTATCAACTACTTCCTGCGGCGGTATCTCCACAGGCTCTGTGGAGTGGCTGAGTATAAACCCGTCTAAGCCGACTGCCATGGGGAGGGCGGCGGATTCGGCAATCCTAAAGGCTTGTAGCGTCAAGTCAAAGGCTTCTTGCACCGTCTCAGCCATTGCTATGATCCAGCCGGCGTCTCTCAACGTAAGAATGTCGTTGTGTTCCACATGTATATTCCAGGGCGGACCTATGGTGCGCGTCACCACCGCCATCACCACCGGCGCCCTGCTGAGGGCGGCCCACCAAGTTGCCTCGTACATGTATAGGAGTCCATGGGAGGAGGTGGCTGTGAAGACTCTGGCTCCCGCCATGGCGGCGCCGTACACTACAGACATGGCTGAAAACTCGGATTCCACATTGACAAAACGTGCGTTTAACTCACCCTTTTCTACAAACTCTGCCAACTTCTCTACGATAGATGTCTGCGGAGTAATGGGGTAGGCGGCGATTACGTGTGGTTTTGCCATCTTTACCGCATATGCAACTGCGTAGTTGCCTGTTAAGGCCGTTTTTTGAAGAGTAAACGCCTTCATAGCTCCTCCGGCACCATGTCAATTGCCTTTACTGGACACACCTCTGCACATATTCCACACCCTTTACAATAGGTATAGTCTATCTGTATTTTTTGCCCTTTCTCCCAGTCAATTACAGACTCAGGACAATACAACCAACACAATCCACAGTCTATACACTTCTGAAGATTGGGAACTGGTCTGTAGGTACGCCAAGTGCCGGTCATGCCAGCCGACGCCGGCGCCGGTCTTGATAGGGGGAGCACGTTTCTCTTCTTGTTTCTCATTTATATATCTTATAGTGGTATATAGAACCGTACTACGTGAAGTCGATTGGTATAAAATACACCTGTATAAGAATACATGCTTACAGTCTATACCTAAACTAATTAGAAAAGGTTATAAACTTATATCGTTCAGAAGCGTCATGTACGAAGTGGTGTTTCTTGGAAGAGGCGGCCAAGGAGCTGTAACTGCGGCTCAGCTGTTAGCATATGCCTCGTCGCTTGAGGGTAAGAAGGCGCAGGCAATGCCGGAGTTCGGCGCGGAGAGGAGGGGGGCAATTGTAAAGGCGTATCTAAGAATCGGCGAAACTCTTTTACACTCTTCGGTTAAGAAGGCTGATTACGTCGTGATCCTAGACGGACGCATAGTCGAACAGATAGATGTCAAACAATACGGCAAGCCCGGCGCTGTTTATATAGTAAACACAAAGAACTCTTCCGATTGGTACATAGCTATAGACGCCACCTCTATCGCCTTGAGACATGGCCTAGTGGTCGCGGGGTGGCCGGTGGTGAACTTAATCATGGCGGCGGCATTTGCGGCAGTCAGCGGGCTAGTTTCGCTAGAAAGTATAATAAAGGCTGTGCCTGAGTATGTACCTAAGAAATACGTAGAGGCGAACATCAAAGCGGTGGTTGAGGCTTATGAATCTATGAAGAAAATCCAGAACGTGTCAAGGCCACCTGCCTAGATCTATCGAATATATATCAACATCAGGCTTCACCACGCCTCTTGCGTCTATCACAATAGGCGTCTTCATGTAACTGATTATCTTGCTCGCCTCTAGGCGATACGCCGAGTGGTCCGTAGAGACTACGACGACGTCTGCGTCTTTTATGGCGGTCTCAAGATCATGGTGAAGAGCTACACCCCATCTAGTCAACTGTTGATCTTGCTTCACAAGGTGATCGTGCACGACGATTTGGTTAGGCCTTATGCCGAGTTTCAAAAGCGTGGAGACTATGCCGTAGGTTGGGCTCTCTCGTGTGTCGTCTACGTCGCCTCTAAAGGCGAGTCCCAATATGGCTATCTTCGCCGTAGAGGGGTTTACGCCGTGTTTCAACATGGCGCGAAGCACCGCAAAGGCGACCTCCTCCGGTTGCCTCTCGTTGATGTGTCTGGCTAGACGCGTCAACGGCAAATCGACGCCGTACTTGGCCGCAACCCACATAAGGAAATATGGATACACAGGGATGCAGTTTCCGCCTACGCCAGACCCCGGCTTGTGCACGTGGCTGTAAGGCTGGCTGTTCGCCGCGTCTCGGGCTACTCTGAAGGATATTCCCATGGCGTTTGCTAGCTTCGCCATCTCGTTGGCGAGAGCTATGTTGACGTCTCTATATACGCCTTCTAGAAGCTTCTCAAACTCAGCCTCCTTGACGTTTCTAAGCACAATGACGCCCTTCTTCGCCACTGCCTTGTAAAGCTCTGCCGCCTCCTGTGCGCTTTTGGGCCCTACTCCTGCGACCACCTTGGGGTAGTTCTCTTCTATGTCCTTAAGCGCATGTCCCACCATGATGCGCTCAGGGCTGTAGGCCAGGTAGAAATCCTCCTCAGCGACGAGACCTGAGACGCCCTCAAGCACCGGCTTCACCACCTCCTCGGTGGCCCCAGGCGGCACGCTGGACTCCACGATGACGAGATCTCCCCTCTTGAGGCCTGCCCCTATAGCCCTGGCCGCTGAGGTTAAAGCCGAGAAGTCTACCTCTACCGCAGTTGGCGATTTCCTGAGAAATACGGGGACCGACATGATTTTTACGTGGCTTCTTATAGAAGCCACCACCCCGTCTGTTGTTGCAGAAAACCTCCCCGTCTTTACGGCGACGGAGAGAGCCTCAACGACGTCGGTTTCTAGATAATCTACGACTCCGCCGTTTAGCCTCTCCACCTTAAACGCGTCGACGTCGACGCCTATGACCTTAGCGCCGGCTCGCACCCACGCTGCCGCCACCGCAAGACCGACATAGCCTAAGCCGTATATAGACACGGTAAGCTCGCCTTTACGGAGCAGATCGACAAGCACGGCCCCTTAACTCAATCTTTATTAAAAATCCACCTCCCGTAGCCGTGGAAGTATATGTGGTTGGGTATGGCGGGTGGGTCTCCCAGCCGCAGTTAGGCTACACCTCTATCTTCGTAAAGACTGACATTAATCTACTCATAGACTCTGGAGAATGTACGTATATCCGTATGGCGCAATGCGGTTTGCCCTGGCCGCATGCTGTATTTGTAAGCCACCGACACGGAGACCACATTTTGGGGCTTCCCACCTTTATGCTCATGGCGCGTAAACAGGGAAGAAGGTTTAGCCTCATAGGCAGTAAGGAGGTGCTAGAGGCCGCTAAGTCTCTGGCGATCATCACAGGGATAGAAAACGCGCTACAACATGTAGAGTTTGTGGAGGCGCGACAAGAGGTCGTCATTGGGGCGACAAGGTTGAGGTTCGCAAAAACTAGACACCCAGTCGAGACTCTGGCGGTGAGGGTAGAGCACGGGGGTCGTTGTCTAGTGTACAGTTCTGATACTGCGCCGTCAGACGACGTTATAGAGCTCGCCCGCGGCTGCGACTTATTGATCCACGAAGTTTCTGGGAACCCAGGCCAAGAGGAGGAGGCCCATAGACTGGGACACAGCACAACGAGAGATGCGGTGGAGATAGCTAAAGGAGCGGGCGTGAAGATGTTAATGCCGCTACATTTCTACATAGAACAGCCAGTGATGCCCCCGGGCGTCACCGTCGTCCTACCCACGCCCTGCGGCAAACTTGTGCTGTGAGGTGTCTTAAACTTGGTAAGCGCCGCGACCTCTTTGCGTTCCCCTACCCCATAGCTATTTGGAGAGACCCGCCGCGTTCTGTAGAGA
Source organism: Pyrobaculum sp. (assembly GCA_020833205.1). The sequence continues at coordinate 1,686 of JAJHQT010000025.1, read as the reverse complement.
TACTAAAGGACGTCGTGAACGATTACCGCCTAGAGCGTATATACTCAGTAGGCGACGTCGTGACTAAAAATCTCTTAACACATGGCTTAATTCCCACATCTGTCGCCGTAGACGAGAGGACCCGTCGCGGCGTTCAGGTGGAGCAACTTGCGATATACGACAAAGTAGTAAGAGTCTACAACCCACCTGGCTACATTACAGAAGAGGCATGGGCGGCGGTGGAGGAGGCCGTACGAGGACATATAGTGATAAAGGTGGAGGGGGAAGAGGATATGTTGTCTCTTGCCTTCATAAAACTGGCGCCGCCGCAATCGGTGGTGGTGTATGGGCACTATCTCGGCGCCATGATTGCAATACCTGTAGATTGGTATAGAGACGAAATAGCTAAACTTTTTGATTACCTAGAAAAGTGTTAATAATATGTATCGTATGGGTCGCATGCGTACATGGGCTCTAGTCATGTCCGTCGTGATATTCATAGCGATTGTAGCCTTGGTTATATACACAAAGCTCCCCGCGCCTTCCCCATCTCAGCAAGACCTGCCAATACCGCCTTGGGCCATTTCTTTTGGCGCATCAACAGCCCCCATTACCTTAATTGAGTTCTATAACCTCAACTGTATCTACTGTGCGATAGCGCATGAACAGCTAGATCCTTTCTATAGACAACTTCTGGCAGAAGGCGCGTTAAGACTAGTTTTCGTAGATTTAATAGATGTGCATCCAGAAGCCTTGATTGTTCACCAATATCTACACTGTGCCTATAAGCAACTGGGAAACAAGACTTACGACCTCTTGACAGAACTCTATAAGGCTTATCTAAAGGGAGGAGTTGAAAGTCAGCTTGAAATACTGCGGCAGTATAAATGCGCCGACGCGCCTACTAAAAACGATTTCGATAATGGGGCGAATGCCTTGGGCACCGCTTTAGGACTTGGTAAACCCAAGGGTACGCCTACCTTTGTGATTATAAAAAACGGGACTATTAACGTAGTAGTGGGAGCGGATGTGGCTAAAGTGATCTCGCTTCTTAGTCGGTAGCAGGCGGTATTAGTATTTCTCTTTCTTTTAGCAAGGCGACCGCCCTGGCTTGTTCAAGTAATCTTGCAGTTTCTATATAGCCGTGTTCGTAGAATAGGTTTATGAGTCTCGTCAATTCTTCGACTAGTGATGAATTTGGTTTCATTGTATGGCTAAAGAGAGCCATATATAAATCTTTCGTTTTGGCTACGTCGACTTCGTTATAGAAGTCAGATAGCTGCCGCATCTTCACTCGTCGTTATTGGTCGGGTTCATCACTATATATACTAGCGTCCCTGGGTATAAATGTGAAGTATGATGTCGACGTTAGACGTCGGGTTATCAAAATCTTGCCCGAAAGAGAAGAGGATCTCTATTTTGTGTATTTGTTGATTGATAGAGGCGACGTGGTGAGGGGGTGGACTGTGCGGGAGTATAAGCCTGACGGCGTTAAGGAAGGGGAGAGGGTCAAGATGTACCTAGCCGTGAAGGCCGAGACTTTGGAATATCACAAGTTTCGCGGGAGTCTAAGGGTGAGAGGCCCTGTGGTTGAGGTGCAGGAGGGCATAGAGGGGGTGAAGGGCAGGAGACACACGTTTGATATTGTGCCGGGTAGGGAGGTGGAGATCGAAAAGACCGGCGACCTCCCCCTCGACGCCGTCGTGG
>JAJHQT010000024.1 GCA_020833205.1 Pyrobaculum sp. | reverse complement strand
AGAAACGCCGGGCTCGCAAGCTCCATATACACGATGGGGTGGGACCTGGGCTCTATCTTAGGGCCCACTATATCAGGCGGCCTCGTGGAGGCGGCGGGCTTCTCTGTGCTACACTACGTGCCGGCGGTGCTCCTCGCAAACGTCGCAGTTCTGCTTTTATACGGATCACGGAGGTAGACCGTGGGTTTTCTTGAGGCCGTCTCGGCGGACCCAGGCAGAGAGGTAGTATACGTGAAGACAGACGAGGCCGACGTCGCTGAGGTTTGTTGCGACGTTTCTCAAGTGCTCAGGCCGGAGGTGGCGGAGGCGTTTAGGGCGTTGGGGATCAGCGTCTTGTTTAAGCATCAACACGACGCGGTGCAGAGCATAAGGGCGGGGAGGGACACGGTCATCGTGGCGGGCACGGGCATGGGGAAGACGGAGGCTTTTCTAGCGCCTATACTCGAGGAGGCGCTGGAGTCCCTCGGCGGACCTCTCGCGCTTGTGCTATACCCCACCAAGGCCCTGGCCAGAGATCAGCTGGGGCGGTTTAGGAAATTCGCCGACCGGCTCGGGGTGAGGGTCATGACGTACGACGGAGACACCCCCCAGAGGGAGAGGAGGATACTCTACGAGATGCCGCCGCACATAATCATCAGCAACCCCGACATGGTCAGCCAGGCCTTGATGCACGTGGCTAAGTTCAGAGACGTCGTGAGGCGGGTTAGATACATCGTCCTCGACGACTTCCACGTCTACAGCGGCGTCTTCGGCTCCCACATGTACTACCTCCTGAGGCGGCTCAGGCGCTTCGCCAAGCCTCTCTACGTCGCCACAAGCGCCACCGTGGGGAACCCGGCTGAATTCGCCCAGGCCCTCTTCCAGAGCGACAGGGTGAACGTGGTGTGGGGGCCCTTGGGCCGGCGGGGCCGGCTTATACAAGCGCTTGTAAGACCGAAGTTCCGCTCCAAGTGGGTCGAGGCGGCGCGGCTCTCGGCGCTCTGCATAGAACAGGGGATGAAGTGTATAGTCTTCACGGACAGCCACAAATACAGCGAGTTGATCTTCCGCGCGTTGAAGATGGCAGGCCGCGGAGACAGAGTGGCGGTGCACAGAGCTGGGCTAGACCCCGAGGAGAGGAGGGCCGTGGAGGAGGCGTTTAAGAGAGGCGACGTAGACGTGGTGATAGCCACGCCGACGCTGGAGCTCGGCGTAGACATCGGCGACGTAGACGTCGCCGTGTTGGCGTCGATACCGCCGTCTTATAACAGGTACCTCCAGAGGGTGGGGAGGGTGGGGCGCCGCGGCCAGACGGGCTACGTGATACAGATCCTAGGCAACGACCCCATTTCGCAGTACTACCGCAACTATCCCCACGAGTTTTTCTCCAGGTCGCCGGAGCCGCTGGGCTTTGAGCGGGAGAACGAAGACGTCGCGTCGCTCCACATGCTGGCGGCCGCCGCCGACATGTCGCTCAGGGCAGACGAGCTGAGCCCCTTTGAGCGGGCCGTCGTCGAGAGGCTCCTGGCCAGCGGCAGGCTGAGGAGAGTGGGGAGGTTCCTCAGACTGACTCCAGAGGGGCGGGAGTTGTTGGCGTCGCTGAGCCTCAGGGGGTCGCCGCACGTGGTTAAGATAAAGACGACTGACGGGAGAGTCATCGGCGAGAGGGAGCTGCCCCTGGCCCTGTACGAGTTGCATCCAGAGGCGATATACATGCACGGAGGGAGGACCTACGTCTCGAAGGAGCTTGATCTGACCAAGCGCGTTGCGGTCGTCGAGCCTACAGACGCCGAGGACTTAATGACGCAGGCGCTTGAAGACATGGAGCCGCAGGTGGTGGAGGTATACGACGAAGGCGCAGTGGAGGGAGTGCCTTATCAATTCGGCCGGCTGAGGATAAAAATTACCGTCTACGGCTACGCCCTCAAGCGCTTCACCACAGAGGAGACCCTGGGCGAATACTCCATAGAGCCCCTCTCCTACGAGTTCGAGACCAAAGGGGTTGTGTTCTACATGCCCTACATCCGTTTCAGCGCCAACGACGCGTTGGACTGGGAGGCGCGGGCCAAGGGCTACCACGCCGCCGAGCACGTCTTGATCTCCGCGGCTGAGATCGCTATAGGCGCTTCCAAGACTGACTTAGGCGGGATCAGCTATCCAGACGGCGTTATAGTCATCTACGACTCCCACGTAGGCGGCAACGGGACCGCCCGCCTGCTTCTCAACAACTTCCGCCGGGTAGCTGAGGTCGCGCTGAAGATCGTTAAGGGATGCGACTGCGCAGACGGATGTCCTAAATGCGTCTACTCGCCCTACTGCGGCAACAACAACAAAATGCTCTCCAGGAGAAACGCCATAAGGATCCTCGAGGCCGTGCTTAGAGGGGGAGGCGCGCCTGTCTTAAAAGAGATACCGAGAGAGAGAGGGATCGCCTAGCCAAGCCAGACGAGCCCCTCCTCGTCTATCTGCTCCGTCCCGCGCCCCGGCCTGATGTCGACCACTTTATGCATGTACTTCAGGTCTCTTGCGGCCGGCATCGCCGCCTCTGGGACGTAGAGCACGGCGTCTAGCCTGTCGGCGAGGCTCATACCTCTTCTGTTCTTATAACGCCACACCGCGCTGTCTATCTTCTTCACCAGCTCCAAGAGGCCCCCGTCGCCCTCCCTCCACCACTCAGGCGGGTCTTCGATAGACTCGTCGTGTATCGACCTGCCGAAGGCCTCCCGCCAGATCTTGTCGGTCACAAAGGGCATAATGGGGGCGAGGAGCTTGAGACTGTACCTAAACACGGTGTAGAGCGTCCATATCGCGGAGTTCTGCTCCTCCCGCGTAAAGACGCCTTCTCTGTTGTAGGCACGGGTCTTTACAAGCTCGATGTAGTGGTCGGCGAAGTCGTGCCAGACGAAGTCGTACAAGGCGTGGGCCGGCTCGTAGACGTCGAACTGGCTGTAGGCGGCTATGACCTTCTTCGCCACGTTGTACAGCCTGGCTAATATGGCTTTGTCCACGGCCGTGAGTTGCGGCGGCGCCTCCGGCTCTGGGAAGGAGAGGACGAAGCGAGAGATGTTCCACACCTTGTTGACGAACTCCTTGCCTTCTCTTATGACGTTTTCGTTGTAGCGGTAGTCGGTGCCGAGGCGGCCGGCGGCAGCCGCCCAGAAGCGGACGGCGTCTGCGCCGTACTTCTCCACGGGGGCCAGCAGGTCGATGACGTTGCCCTTGGACTTGTGCATAGCCTCTCCCCTCTCGTCGAGGCCCATCCCGTTTATCCTCACGTAGCGAAACGGCACATTGCCGAAGAGGAGGAAGGCCCTCAAGAGGGAATAGTAGAGCCACGTCCTAATGATGTCGTAGCCCTGGGGCCTCATTATGGAATGCGGGTAGACCTTGGGGAAGACGTTGAACTCCTTTGTGGCGCCCGAGGCGTACATCCACGAAATCGAAGAGTCGAACCATGTGTCCAGCACTCTGGTGTCGCCTTCGAGCTTGCCGTCTTTGCACGCCTCCTTCACCTCGGCTGGAGGCTCGCCGCGCCACGGCTGATAGTACTCGCCGCCGTTGGGCACTATGGGGATCCGCTCGCCGTTCGGCTTGACACACCACCAGATGGGCACCTCCGTGGCGTAGTAGCGGCGCCGCGACACAGGCCAGTCGAGCTCCAGCGACTTGATCCAGTCCACCAGCACCTGGCGGTACTCAGGGGGGTAGAACTCCATCTTCTCCGCCAGCTTGATGAGCGCCTCCTTAAACTCGACCTGCCGCACAAAGAGCTCCCGCGTCACTATGATCTCAAGCGGCGTCTTGCAACGCCAGCATATCGGGACGTTGTGGACCAGCTTCTCCTGCTTGACTAAAAGACCAGCGGCCTTGAGGTCCTCTATTATCTTGGCGCGGGCCTCTCTGATGCCGAGGCCGGCGTATCTGCCCGTCTTTATCCTGCCGCTTTCGTCGACTATGATCTTAATCGGCAGTTTGAGCTCGTTTACAATCATTAGGTCTCTGGTGTCGCCGAATGTGGAGATCATCACAAGGCCGGTGCCGTACTGGGGGTTGGCGGCTCTGTGGGGCAAGATGGGCACCACTTGGCCCTCCGGCGGCACCACCGCGTGGAGACCATTTAGCCTCTTGTAGCGTTCGTCTTCTGGGTTGAAGATCACCGCGACGGTGGCGGGCAGAAGCTCCGGCCTTGTGGTGGCTATTACTATGTCCTCCCCCGTCTCCTGCACTTTGAACTTTATGTAGTTTAGGTACGTCTCCTCCTCCCTGTACTCAATCTCGGGCTCCGCCAACGCGGTGCGGCACCGCGGACACCAAGGCGTAGGCCTCTCCGCCTCGTAGATGAGCCCCCTGCGCCACAGCTCCACGAAGGTCTGTTGCGTCATCCTCCGGTACTCTGGGCTGTCTGTGCCGTTGGGCCAGTAGTCGAAAGAGAGGCCCCACCGCCTAAGCGACGCCACGAACTCCCCCTCGTAGCTGTCCAGCTGCTCCTTGCAGAGCCTTAGGAACTCCTCCCTCGGCACCTCGTGCGCCACTATGTTGTACTTCTTCTCGATCTGCACCTCTATGGGGAGTCCATTGCGGTCTAAATAGAAGGGAAACACCACGTCGATGCCCCGCATTCTGAGGAAACGCGCGATCATGTCGAAGTGGGCGTAGGACGCCGTCTGGCCGATGTGGGGCCTGTTGCTGGAGAGATACGGCGGGGGCGTGTCGATTACGAATACCGGTTTGTTGCCGCTTATCTTAGTCTTAAACCTGCCCTCGCTTTCCCACGTCTTGATGAGATCCTCTTCCCACTTAATCTCCCACCTAGTAGGTAGCCTATGGGCCACGGAACTGAACTGGGTGGTGTTTTTAAATAGTGCGGCTTTTCAGGAGAAAGATTTTAATATACTGTGGGTTCCCCCACAATGCTTAACAGGGAGGTTTTCCTCATAGCCAACGGCACCGGGGCTAGGCTGGGCGAGTTTCTGGTGGAACTGAACTTCGACCAGCCGGGCATCTTGGCTACGCTTTCCAACGTCTTCGCAGAACACGATGTAAACATAATCAACATAGCTATAGACGCCGCCCGCCAGCATCTCCACTTCATTACAGACCTCACCCTCCAGACTGAAGAACAGATACGGGAGATCTTGAAACAGCTCCAGATGTTCGCCTTCGTCAAGAAGGTGAAACATAGAATATCGGCGGCGTCCATCTTCGTCCCCCGCCTCATTGTCCACGTCATAAACGGCAAACCAGCCTTAGTCCTCGAGAAAGACCTTGTGGTTCACCTCCAAGACCCCGCTAAACTCGCCGAGGAGATGGCCAAGAGAGACGTAAAGACCCTGAAGGAAATCACCACGTCTCTCGACGTAGTGACGCTGGAGGAGGCGCTTTACATAATCCAGCTCAGAGGCTTAGCTACTGTCGAAACTGCGTTAAAAGAGGGGCGGCTTACAGCGCGTCTATGTAATCTCGTCCAGCCGTTGATACGCACCTATCTAGACGCCTTCTTCAAAGAATTCGGCGTCCAGGCGAAGACCGTAGACGAAGGCGCCTGCCTCCGCGTCGAGGCTTAACTAATTCCAAACACAATACGCGGAGGGGGGCCGCACCTGATCCCGATTCTAAGCGTCAAGCGCATCAGCGGGTCGCTACACAGAGGATGTTCCTCCCTGAAGGGAAGGCCCACAGTGATGTTAATGACAGGTCTCTCCCACATGTCGGCAGTGGGGGAAGGCAGGTTTTCGCTGGGCTTCTCCTCGGCGCTGGCCCCCACGAGCCAGCCCAGGAGCGCCAGAAGCCATACCAAGGCCAGGAGAGACGTAGCTTGCATGTAGAGAAATAACTCCGTTATATATTTGTCTCTGCGCGGATTTTCTGCAGGTAAGTGTCCAGGAGGCCGGCCTTTTCGAAGAGCTCGCAGACGCGGCATACGTCCCGCGCGGAGGGGGCGCCGCAGTGTTTACACCTCTTGAGGGGGGTCTCAGGCGTCGTCTCCCGGAGGACGCGGGACAGCCTCTCGCCGAACGACGCCAGGTTGTGTTTAACGGTCGGCATCTTCCGCTCCAGCTCAGCCAGCATAAATTTTAGGTTGTAGCGGGGGTTCGTCGTGACGTATGGACACTCCAGCTCCATGAGAGGCAGGTTGTGGTAGTAGGCGTACAGCGCTATTTCCTCCTCTCTGACGTGTTTAAGCGGCTTGATGCGGGGGATGAGGTCCTTCTCCTCGGCGTCTTCGTAGGAGCCGTACCAGCGGAGCCGCGAGAGGTTGCCCATCAAGACGTTGAGGAGCACCGTCTGCGCCTCGTCGTCTAGGTTGTGCGCAGTGGCGATCTTCGTCCAGCCCCTCCTCCTGCCTATTATGTTCATGGCGCGGCGTCTCAAGACGCCGTCTATGGTGCACATATGCACTTCGTGTCCCGCCTTGGCCAGCGCCTCTGAGAGCTCCAACGCAGTGACGCCGAATATGTCTTTGAAGTGGTACACGTTGTACTCGATGCCGAACTTCGCGGCGAGCTCCCGCACGAAATCTCTCCGCGACATGCGGTAGAAGCAGCTGTAGGGGTGCCCCTCGTTGATTGTAAAGGCCTCCAGCTTCACACCCCCCAGCAGACCCTTCTCCCTAAACTTCCCCAGTATGTAAAGCAAGACGAGGCTGTCCTTGCCGCCGGAGACGGCCACAGCGACGAAGTCGCCGGGTTCGATAAGCCGCTCCTCTCTAATCGTCTTAAGGACTTTTCTCTCCAGCGAGTTGAAGAGGCAACGTAGACAAAGCCTCTCGCCGCTCGCCGCCCTTAAGTACTGCGCCGGCCTCTTCCTACAGTGTTGACAGACATTATTTGTCGAGGTCAATGTGCGGGATGGCTCCATGTTTGCGCTCCGCCTTTTCAATTTCTAAAGTAAAGGTATCGAGAGACGTCCTAAATATGTAGAACACAAGCCCGCAGTTTCTACAACGGGCAATCATAACTGTGTTCTCTGGCCCCTTGTAGCGGTAAGTATAAGGCGCAGGCAAAGCCTCCCACTCGGGCATACCACAACGCGGACAAGTAATCACGCCTCTACCTGAAAATGGGTATATTAGTTTAGTTTATTGATTAGCCCTCTACTCTTTCCCCTCCGGGCACTCCTCGTCCAGCGACGACGCCAGCGTGGAGTTGGGCATGGGGCCAGCGACATGGAAGGCGGACAGGGCCCCACATTTTACAGAGACGCCAGGCGGCAGTTGCTGGTGGTTTTAAACTCGTGCCCACAAAAGAAGCCGAGCATGATCATAGCTGATTACGTACAGCTAGCGGCGTGTTGAGAGAGTCGCGTAGTACTCGGCGCTACGGAGGATTTTTTAAAGTGGATGCAAAGCATACACATGCCGTCGGTGGTAGGCGTGTTGGGACCCCACGCCTACATGCTTACGAAATACGGCGTAAATCCAGATGAAGATGTGGCCACGGCAGTAGCCAAACTAAAAACCAGAGCGCCGCATCTAGCCAACTTCCTGCAAGAAGTAACACAACGGAGGCTGTAACTCCTCCCCCTTTTTCGCTCAAATCGGCATTTTTCCGCTCGGCGGCCTAAACCACAGCGGCACGCCGCAAGTGGCAGAAACCATCAAGCTAGAGCGGCCATCCACTTCCAGGCCTCGCAGAGAGAGGGAAAACTCACATGACCCCCCTCCTTTCCCACCATGACTGTGAGGAGACCTGCCGCCATGGCGCCTAGGTCCTCTTCCCCATCCCCCACATATATGGTGTCATGGGGCTTTGCCCCAATCTTTCTTAGGGCGTACATAAATACGGGCTTGAGCGGCTTCCGGCGAAGCAACACATCCGACGTCACCACTGCATCGACGACAACGCCGCTACTCTCGAGGAAAAACTCCACGAAGCATCGACACGGCGTGTTGGAGAGTATGGCCACCCGCCCCCTCTCCCTCGCCCACTTGAGGAACTCCACCGCGCACGGCATGGGCGAAAGCTGTTTCTGCACCTCCTCCACAAACTCCTTGAAGAGGACGGCTGGGTCGCTTCTCACCCCCGCGGAGAAGACCTTAGCCACAACCCGCAGGGGCACCTCATAACGAGCTCCGTAAATCTCCTCAAAAACCCAAGAGGTGGAGTCCACAACCTCGTGGCTCCCATGCCTGCTCAACACCGTGCGCCAGACGTCCCAGAAGTCAACCCGTCTCACGAGCAGGCCCCAGAAGCTAACTACGAAGTTCATGTCGGTCTGTACCTCACCGCGACGTCGCATATCACTTTGACGCGTTTCTTCTCCACCAGCCGCATGAGGTGTCTAGTGGCCACGGGCGGCGGGATGCCGGCTTTCTGCGCCTCCTCCACTATGGTTTCTAGATCCGCCTCGCCGAGTTTCTGCAATATCTTATATATCGTTTCCACGTTTTAGTTTACACAGTATTTAAGATGTGCGGCGGATGCTGTAGCCGGTGATCCACAGCCAGTTGTACCTGCCGGCGAGGGTTATGAGGGCGGGGACCACGAGGGGGCGTATTATAAACGCGTCGAGTAGGGCGGCTAGGGCAATGGTAAAGCCTATTTGTCTGAGCAACAAGGTCTGAGACAGCATGAGGGTGGAGAAGGCGGCGGCAAGCACTATGGCGGCGCCTGTGATTACGGGGCCTGTTGTTACAATGGCTGTTTTTATGGCCTCTTTTTCGTCGAGCCCATTCTCTATTTCTTCTCTTATTCGGGTGATTATGAAGATGTCGTAGTCTGTGCCTATGGCCATTAAGAAGGCGAAGAGCGACACCGGGACTAGCCAGTAGGTGGGCTGGCCCAGGGCTTCTTGGAAGAGCGCCACCTCGGCGGCTAGGCTCCAGACTATCGACATGAGGACTGTGGCCACTAGGCGGAGGGGTATGAGGAAGCTTTTGAGCAGAAAGGCGAGTATGAGGACTACGGTGGCTATGACCACGTAGATTTGGAGGCTCCAGAACTTGACATATATTTCGTTAAATATCACATTTTTCCAAGAGGCGGCTCCGCCGATTAGATAGGGGCCGTAGTAGGCGCGGAGCTGGTCTAGCCGTCTGTATACGTCAAGTAGCTTGTCTGATGTGTCTTCCAGCGATAGCTTGACGGCGACTATGTACCAGTCGCCGCGTTTCTCTAGGGTGTAGTTGACGTAGTTTGGCAGTTTTTCCACCTCGTGCAACAGTTCGGGGGGTGGCGGGTTCTTCATGGCGATGTATGTGGTGGAGAGCGCCGTCACGTTTTTGAAGTAGGTCGTCGCGACTTCCAGCGCCTTTTTGTACTGAGTCTCTGGCATTGCTACGACGGGGTTTGCGGTTATTCGAAGCGTGGAGATTAGGAAGAGGAAGGAGAGAAGCGTGACCAGCGTAGCAACTACGGCGACTAGGAGTGGTTTTTTGAGGGCTGTGTCGACTGCCTTTTCTAGCAACCTAGAGCGGCCTCTGTGGGCTGCGATGGTTTTCTTGGGCCAGAACACCCTGTCGCCGAGTAGGTAGAGGAGGGCAGGTAATATTAAGAAGACCGTCAAGACGATGAAGAGAGTGGTTATGAGGTAGCCTACGCCGATCGACTGCATAAAGGGTAGGCGGGATATGGCGAAGGAGCCCAGCGAGGTGGCGACTACCGCTGCGCTGGCCGCTATGGACCTGTTGGCGTAGCGTCTCACCACCTTGACGGCCTCTGTCTTGTCTCTGCCGAGGGCCCGCTCCTCGGCGTAGCGGCTTACCATGAGCAACATGTAGTCGACGCCTATGGCGAATATCACCGGCGCCGCCATATACACAGTTAGGTAGTAGATCTTCTGGACCTCGTGGATCTGGTAGAAGAAGCCCAAGACTCCGAGGTAGGTGAGGCCTACGGCGGAGATTATGATGACCGGCGCCGCGAGGGTCCCCATGACGTAGAGCAACACTGTGAAGAGGGCGGCGGCTGTGGACCTGTCGATTTTAGACACGTCTTCTGTCACGACTTGTGTGAAGCTTTTTAGGAGGAAGGACGTGGAGACGGGCACGCCGAGTTGCGGCGGCACGTCGGGCATCTCCTCACTGCTTTTGACCACGGCTAGGGCGTATTTGTCCTGGTACACCAGGTCGGCGGCGCCCGCTATTGAATATATAGTAGGCGGGGGGTACCTCGTCGTTAAGTTCCTCACAAGATCAGACTTAAACATCTCTACGGCCTTCTCCACGTCTCCGCCGCAGATGAGGTAGGGGAGGTACGGCCTCACGGGGGGCGGGGTTTGATTTATTAGCCGTAGGTAGAGGTACTGCCTTACGCCCATCGCTGCGGCGGCGCGGGCGAGGTCTATCACAGTTTTGTTGAGCCTCGTGGCGAGGATGGCGTCTGCGACGTTCTCAACCGCCTCTAGACTCGCCCAATTTTTCCAAGTGACTCCAGTTAAGTACTGCGATACGTTGCCGTATGTCTCGTCTGCGGCTAGCCTAACTGCAGTGTCTACGTCGTAGGTGGCGGCGTATCTCTGGTACAGCGCCAGAAATTTCTCTGTTTGGTTATCCGCAGCCTTGCCCAGCGCCGCGACGCCGTATGTGCCGAGCAGAAGCTGTCTAGCCCTCTCCCGGGCCTCTCTGAAGCCCTCCACAAGCCGGTTAAGATCTTCGCAGACTTTCTGCGTGGAGTTGGCTATCTTCTCAGCCCCCTCCCTAAAGCTGGCGGTGGCGTTTTCAACGACTTCGTCGAGCCTCTCGCGGTAGATCTTCAAAGCCGTGTCTAGGATTGACCAGGCTGAAATGGCGTTAGGAAACAGCCTAGAAAGGTTTCTCGCCTTCTCCTCCACCCCCGGGCCAAATACGACCACGGGTATCGACTTAAGGCCGCCGACCTGCGTCTTGTTTAGAATGGCGTCTACCGCCTTCGGCTCTATGTCCGGCGGCATGAGCTTAGACTCGTCGTAGATGAGGACGTCGAATACCTTCGGCGACTGCAAGGCGAGGTACACGTAGACCGCCGCTAGGATGGCCGCGACGGCCACGAGCTTCCTCACAGCCGCAGATGCGCCTTGCTTCTATAAAAAGATATGTACAAAATGATTTATACGGGGAGCTGGGGGGAGGTGTGGAGCATGTGTTTCTCATCGCCGCCGGGGATTTCAAGGCGAGGGCGGTCCGGTACCTACTAACCGCCTTGGCCATCGGCGTCGGCGTGGCTCTACTCGTGGCCCTCGTCGTCGTAAGCGACGCGACTAGGGAATACGTGGAGCAGACGCTGTTTAAGGTGTACCCAGCCGACATCATGATCTACTCAGACTCGATAAACATCCCTACATACATCGTGGATGTGTTGCGAAGCA
>JAJHQT010000023.1 GCA_020833205.1 Pyrobaculum sp. | reverse complement strand
GCCAGGGCCTCGTAGTACAGCTCGGGCTCTAGCTTGCCCGGTAGACAGACCTCTACGCCTCCCTCGGCGGCGCTGATATAGTCCTTGGGGCAGTCTCCAACTTTGATCTCTTTTACGTTGCCGAGGTATTGTAACAGTTCTTTATACCTCTCCACGTGTTTTGCGCCCTTCACGTAGGCCTCCCGTATAGGCCATCTAAGCTTTATACCTGCTTTGTTCCTGGCCTCGGCAAGCGCGGAGAAGGCCGTGAAGAGCTCGTGGAAGGTCTCCACAAGGTCTGCGTCTACGGGCCCCGGCGTTGGGTATTGCGCCAGGTGGACGGACTCCGCTGTTTCTCTCTCGAACTTCTTCACATATGTCTGCCAGAGGTACTCCGTGATGAAGGGCACTAGAGCCGCGCCGAGTATAAGCACGTTTTTAAGGACGTGGTGAAGCACGGCGTACGCCGCGTATTTATCAGGCGTCGGCTCTTCAGACCATACACGTCTCCGGAGAAGTCTAATGTAGCGGTGGCTCAGGGTCTCGACCACGAACTCCCTCCAGAGGTTGGCGGCTTTGTGGAATTCAAAGTTTTTCATATGATTGATGAAGTTGTGTATTGTCATGTTCAGCTCAGAGAGAAGCCATCTATCTTCGTCAAGCGCCTTGTCTAGCCATTTCTCCAGCGGGTACTTCTCGGCCGAGAAGCCGTCCAGCGTCATATAGGTGTCGGCGAACTTCACCACGTTCCACAAGATGTTGAGGTCGCCCAAAACGTGTCTCACCTCGTCTGGGTCGAAGGAGAGGTCTTCCCACGGCGCCGCCTTAGTCAAGATGTAGAGCCTGACCGGGTCTGCGCCGTATTTCTCAAAGAGGTCTTTAGCCCACACCACGTTGCCCTTGCTCTTAGACATCTTTTGGCCGTATTTATCTAAGATGAGTCCCTGTATAAGCACGGATTTGTACGGCGCCTTGCCGGTGTAGAGCACAGAGGTGGCCAGGAGGGAGTAGAACCAGCCCCTGGTCTGGTCGATGCCCTCTGTCACGAAGTCGTAGGGGTAGAGCTTCTCCCAAAGCTCCTTGTTCCTCTCGCCGTCGACGGCGGCTATCCAAGCCACTCCGCTGTCCAGCCACACGTCCATTACGTAGGGCTCTCTGACCCACTCGTCGCAATCCGGCGTAGAGAGCTTGACTTGGTCGATCCATGGCCTGTGCACCAGCTTGAAGTCGTCGACGGGCGGAAGCTCCTTAGCCAGCTTCTTCAACTCCTCAAGCGAGCCCACCACCAGGGTTCTGCCGTCTTTTCTACACCGCCAGATAGGCAAGGGGGTGCCCCACACCCTGCTCCGCGAGATGTTCCAATCCCGGGCGTTCTGTACAAACACGTCGAATCTATCTCTAAGCTTCGTAGGCACTACGTCGACTTTCTGCAGCTCTGAATACATCTTGTCGCGTATACGCGAAATTGCGATAAACCACTGCCTATCTGCGCGGAGGATGAGCTTAGACCCACAACGCCAGCAGTGTGGATACTCGTGTCGTATCTTTTCCTCGTAGACCAGCAGACCCTTTGCGCGGAGGTCTTTTATCACCTCCTTATCCACATCGTAGACGTGCTTGCCCCTGTATTTGCCCCCAAGGTCGTTGTAGACGCCGTTTATCTCCACGCTGTTTGTAATGGCGAGGCCGTGTTTTTTAGCTACCTCGAAATCCTCGGGCCCGTGTGCCGGGGCTATGTGAACAAGGCCTGTGCCTTGTTCCAGAGTCACGAACTCTGCCGTCACTACCACGTGGGGTCTAGAGGCCCTTTCGGGCACCTCCTCCGCAAGTGGGTGGAGGTAGCGCATACCCGCCAGCTCAGCCCCCCTCTTTGTCTCCACCACGCGCCACGTCTTTATGCCCAATTTCGCCATTAATGAGGGGGCCAGCCTCTCGGCGACCCACCAATATTCTCCGTTTACCTCTACCTTGGCGTAAACGTATTCCGGGTGGACAGCCACGGCCTCGTTGTCAACTATAGTCCAGGGCGTGGTGGTCCAGATGACTAGAAACTCGTTGGACGAGCCCTCTACCCTAAACTTGACGTAGATAGAGGGGTCCTCTCTCTCCTCGTAGCCAAGAGCCACCTCGTGGTCGCTAAGCGAAGTCTCACACCGCGGACAGAACCAGAGCACTCTGTAATCTTCAAGCAACAGCCCCTCTTCATGCGCCCTTTTCACCACACGCCAGGCGTACTCCAGATAGCGCGGCTGTCTTGTCTCGTAGGCGTTCTCTATGTCAAGCCAAAGCCCCAGCCTCTTGGTACCCCATTCCTTCCAATAGCTTAGATACTCATCGACCAGCTCATTACAAGCCGTCGCGAACTTCTCCAACCCGTACTGCTCGATCTCCTTTTTGCTTCTAAGCTTGAGTTTTTTCTCCACTTCCCACTCCACGGGCATCCCCTGCATATCCCAGCCTCCCTGTACCCAGACGTCGTGGCCGAGGAGGCGGTGGAATCTTAGCACTACGTCTTTATAGGTACGCCCCCTTATATGTCCCACATGCGGCATTCCGTTAGTTGTAGGCGGCCCCTCGAGAAATGCGAAAATAAGCCTACCACGCCAAGTTTTCCATTTTTCGAAAATCCTGTTACGCTCCCAATACTCAGAAACCTTGGCCTCAACTATCTGCGGGTTGTACGTGGATAACATCTTAAAATCCCCATTAGTCATCGGAGGGCGTGATTATTTAAGTTTTAATTTTTTGTTAGTTGGCTTTAAATCAGATAACTACATCGTGAAAGTAGTTGAAGACTCGTTATATTCGGTTGTAACGGCTGTTGTGGTATCTCTCCTATTGTTAATTCTTACGGCAAAGTTTCCGCTTGACGAACTTCAATATATTGTTAAGAAGGTGCTGGAAGACATCCAGTATATGTTAACTTTCTCTCGGCAGTTATGAGATTTTTATATCACCTCTTCATGGCGGCTCTGGCTACGGCGTTGCTATACGTTGCGTCTATCGCGTTTCACTACATAGAAATACTCTACAGGGCTTTTGCCTCATGAACCTATTTGAGGGTCTCATGGCTGCTGTCCTCTTCATCGTGGCTGTGTTGTTAACCGCGTATATAGGGCACTTAGCTGTCGACTTGGCTAGGCTGAAGTATGTATTTGAAGCCACGCGTCACGCCGACTGCGGAACGGCGCTTAACACCTCGGGTCCGATAGTAGTCTCTTCTTGTGTGTGGTTTTACTTCAACGGGAGTTTTGTAGTTGAGATTTACAACATAACTACGGGTTATCCATACGCCTCATAGATCAAGTTCCCCTCGTCGTCTAGTTTCTTACGTATCTTCTTCTCGGCGACTAATCTCTCCACCGCCTTAATGAGATCTGCAGTGGATATACCTCTCTCTTTTGCCCAACGAGCCGTCTCCTCTTTGCTTACTCTCTTTTTGTCCTTTACTAAATAATAGAACTCCTCTACGACATCTTTGCCACTTTCAGGCCTAGCCGGCTTCTTCTCTTCTTTCTTTGACTCCACAAAGTCGAAAAGAGTGGGGCCCCGTCTCTCTTCCTTTTTCTTCATCAACTCTCACCTGTAAATAAATTATATATCTTTAAAACGACGCAATCTAAATCAACCTTGTAGAGATTAGAGGGCGGCTCCTCTTTCCCACATTCTCTAATAATTACTTTGTCTCGCGTAATGTAAAAACTCTGACCTATTTTTACGCCGTATTTCATGTGATACTCCGTGACGGCCTTAACGAGGGGGTCGCCTAAGAAAACATACACCCCGCCTTGCTTATCCACGGCGCCTAAATCCTCGGCTATTTGAAGAAGCGTCTTAAACGCCACTTTGTTAAGCCACGCTGTGGGAGAAATTTTCAAAAGACGATCGTTAACGGCTGTGTGTAATTCCTCAATGCCGGCGTTTTTCTCTCTAACTACATCTATTAACAACTTGTACTGCGGCACCCTTTGATACAGTAGCGGGTGATATACAGCATGTCCCAGCCACTCTCTAAGAGACACGAGGGTCTTCCCTAGGGTAGTCAACACCACAACTCCATTAACTACCTCCACGAGCTTTACTCTCTCAAGAAATCTAGTAATGTCGCCCTTCCCCCGTCCGATTTCAAGTCCACTTTCCCTTAAGTCGTTCAACGTCGCGTTTCTCCTTGCGATATACATCACGTACTCATCTATCCTCCTTAGCCTTATAGGTGGAAATGTAATTGAGCGCTGCACCGTAACTACCACGCGTAGAAGAAACTTCTGAGCTTATATGGTGGCGAATCTTTGGCTTGTAGGACGTGTGTATTATTTCACCACAAAAAGTTTATATTTGGATATTCAGAAATTCATATGGAGCTTAGAGCTGAGATATTACGCCTATTGCGTGAAAGAGGCGAAGTGACGACCTCCGAGCTTGTTGCTCTTCTTAAGCAACCACGGCATAAGGTGCTGAAGATATTGAACAGGCTGTATTTCGAAGGTGTAGTAGAGCCTTTTAAGAAAAACCGGAAATACTATTGGCGTCTTGCCTCTGGCTACGTGGCGGTTGCGCCTATTCACCTAACCACAGAGGCTGTGCTCTACATCGAGGGGGTGATAGAGCCGGTTTATAGGAAAGTTGACGGCAGAATAGATAGTTTTATCTTCACGCATGTAAAGAATAAGGAGTACTGGCTCTGCGACTGCGGCGTAGGTTATTACGTAATTACAGATCAGCAAATAGATGGGTGCGACTGTAGGCTAAGACGTGCGTTCGGCGAGAGAAAACTCGCCATGCTTTACTTACCTAAAGAGCTTAAGTTCAGATACTGGAAGAGTTATAGATACGGCGAGGGAGACGTCGAGTTCATAATCTTAGTGCCGGAGGACCAAGACTCGCCCGAGCTCGTGAAAAAGTACGAAACATACCTCCAACACTAGCCGTTCTTCAGCCAGGCGGTAAGCGGCGTCACCTTGCCCAGCAGAGACTCAAGGTCTGTCTCTGCGACCCTTCTGCACACAACCTCCTCAACTACGTCGTCGAAATGCCTAGCCTCCGAAAGCGCCTCCTCTATGGTGTCTCTAGAGATTATCTCATATACACGCGCCGCCTTCTTTCCAGGCGCCGCCCTCACCACGCGGCCCACCCGTTGTATCATCTGCCGCTTCGAGCCAGTCCCGCTCAACACCACAGCAACCTCCGCATCCGGCACATCCACGCCTTCGTCCAGCACTGTGGTGGTAACCACCACTCTGCTACGCCCCGCGCTGAACCTCCGCAACGCCGCCTCTCTATTCCCCTCCTCAGAGGTTATAAGCTCCGCCGCTATGCCCGCCTCACGTAGCCTCCTATGGAGCTCTTCAGCCTGGTCTATGAACTGGGTGAACACGAGGATCTTAGACCCAAGCGCCACCTCCCTCGCCACTATGCGAACCGCCACCGGGATCTTCCGCTGGCTCTTAGCCGCTGCGTTTCTAAGCAAGATGGCGTTGTCGCCCGGAAGAGAGCCGTAGGCGTCGGCCTCCTCTTTGCTCATCCTCACATAGATTCTATAGTGCTCCACTGGCACCACTAGACCCGCCTCGATCATTGAACGATAGGAGGCCCGGTAGACGGGCGGCCCCACCGCCTCGTATATTAAATGCTCGTTTCGGTCCTCTCTTTCAGGCGTGGCGGATAGGGCGAGGCGAAAAGGCGAGTCTAGGCCAAGTGCCACCTCCTTAAAGGTTTCGGCAGGTACGTGATGCGCCTCGTCAAACACCACAAGCCCAAACCTGCCTACCAAATCGTCTAGGTACTTCACTGCAGAGTTGTAAATAGCCACGGTGACGTCTCTAACGTCTCTCTCTCCACCGCCTAACATTCCAGGCGACACGCCAAGAAATCTACGAATTCGCTCCACCCACTGAAGAGCCAACTCCCGCGTCACCACCAGAACCAACGCAGAGACCCCCGCCCTGTACATCGCCTCAAGACCGATGAAGGTCTTGCCTCCACCTGTTGGAATAACAACGGTGCCCCTCATCCCATGCGCCATCCAGCTCCCCACGGCCTCCTCCTGAAATGGAAAGAGGGTGAACAGCTTCTTAAACGCCACCCTTGGATATTCCCTAGACTCGTCCACAACCACGTAGCCAAACTCTTTCAACGTCTCTACCACTCTCTGTCTCAAAAACACGGGGAACCTCACCACGTAGCCTTTCTCCTCTTGTCTTACAGCTACAAGCTTGAGATCCCGTTGTTCTAATTCGCCTTCTTTATTAATCACGTTGTACTTAAGCCTAAAATCGGCAAATCTCCTCAACAAGCCGGAAGCCAAGAAGTTAAGCTTGGCGTAGTTGAGGCCGACGATAGCGGTCCTCCAGCTCCTCCTCCTCTCAAAAAGCTCACGTAATCTGTCAGACGCCAAGACGAACTCCTTGGCGCTTCTCAACGCGGCGTCGAAGTCGCCTAAGATTTGGACGCCTTGCAACAGCTCCCGCAACCTTTCGATCCCCGCCTCTACATATTCCTCAAAGGTGGAGACCCTGGCTACGCCCTGATCCTTCGCTATAAACCTCCTCAAAAAGCCGGAGAGAGAAACCAGATGAACGCTTCCGTCGCTTGACAACACGTGTTCCCTCAGCTCCTCAGGTAACCGACCCATAACAGCTACGACGCCGCCCGAGGGGTCGTGAACAAGAGTAGAGAGGATCTTTACATACTCCTCATCGCTCAGCTCAAGCAACTCCCGCAACCTCGCCAGAACAGCAACGTCGCGGGTCCTCCCTCTCCAACTCGCGCCATCCCAACGAAACCCCAACTTCTTCAACTCCTCTTTGACCTTAAAGATCCTCTCCCAGCTCCACTCCCTCGACACCTCGACGCCGTTGATCACAACGCTGAAGCGAGGCACAAAAATCTCTCCTGCAAATTTTAAAAACAGTGTAGACCTTGTATCATGAGCGATGTAATGTTGAACGATTATTTGAACTGGGACAGAAATCTCATAAAAGACGTAGACGTTCCGCATCGCTATTTGGTAGATGGGGAAGTCGTAGAACTAAAGCCTACGCCGCGGTTATATGTGAGCGGCATGGGCGGCTCCGGCGTCGTCGGCGACTTGTTGAGAGATCTTTCTCTAGTGTGGAACTGGGACGTCGAAGTGCTACGAGTCAAAGACTACTTCTTGAGGGCTAGAGACGGGCTGTTAATCGCCGTGTCCTATTCCGGCAACACCGTAGAGACTCTTTACACGGTGGAGTACGCAAAGAGGAGGAAGATCCCTGCGGTGGCCATAACGACGGGCGGCAAGCTGGCGCAGATGGGCATACCTACAGTCATCGTGCCTAGGGCAAGCGCGCCCCGCGCCGCCTTGCCGCAGCTCTTCACAGCAGCTCTTCATTTAGTCAAGAAGATCTACGGCATCAACGTAGAGATACCACACGCCTTAGAGCCTGTGAACCAACCTTTGATCCACAGACTTGTGGAAGATTTCCAAAAAAGACCCACGTTAGTTGCGCCGGAGAGCATGCGGGGCGTCGCCTACCGCGTAAAGAATGAATTCAACGAAAACAGCAAGATAGAACCCTCCGTTGAGATACTTCCAGAGGCGCATCATAACTGGATAGAGGGCGCCGAGAGGCCGGTGGTCGCGCTCACAAGCCCCCACATACCGCCTGAACATCAGGAGAGAGTAAGAGCCACCCTAGAAATACTCGGCGGCACGCAGTACACGGTGGAGATGCATCCACGTGGAATCCTCGAGTTCCTACGCGACGTGGGAATAGCCTCGATACAGTTCGCAAAGATGAGAGGTGTAGACCCCCTCGCCACGCCGCGTATAGACGCCTTGAAGCGCCGCCTCCAGCGATGATACAGGAGGCTACCCTCTTGACACTGGCCCTAGCCCTTACGGCGGCGGCTTGGCAAGACGTGAAAACTAGAGAAATAGACGTCAGAATCTTCGCCGCCGCAGGCGTAGCCGCAACTGTGTTGATGTGGCTAAACTGGGGCAATCCCCTCTACACATTTTCTCTCGCAGTGGGGGCTATCCTCGCCTTGTTGACGCGGCTGTTAGGCACAGGATACGCAGACTCCATAGCCCTAGCGCTGATCTCCACTGCGCCGCCCATAGCCTTCCTCCCGGCCCCCTTCATAGCGGTTATGGCCGGCTCCGTGTTGCTTCTGGCGACTATGTTGTGGCTCTACGTGAAGAACCGCGGCCGCCCCTGCAGAATGGGCACGTTGGAGAAGCTGACCCACATATGCGTCTCGCCCGAGGAATTTGCGAAAAACCCAGTGAAATACGTCGTAGGCGACGTCAAAGACCTCGAGAAATACGACCCCTCCAGAGTGGAGATAAAAGGCTGGGTCAAGGCGAAGTACGGACTTCCCTACGTCCTCCACCTCGCCGTAGGGTTCTGGATCTACGCATCGCTGTTTCTCCTACTACGTTGAAAAGGCCCTATCTCCCGCGTCTCCAAGCCCTGGCACAATGAAACCCTTGTCGTTAAGCATTGGGTCTATGGCCACTGTGTATATCTCAACCTCTGGAAACCTCGAAAGCACGCGTCCAATGCCGACAGGCGTCGCTATTACAGACACAACGACGAGTCTACCGGGCATCCCAGCTCTGTAAACCTCCTCAATCACTCTGGTCATCGTCACGCCAGTGGCAAGCATGGGGTCTGCAACGATCACGATGTCGTCTTGCGAAATCTGCGGGATCTTAGAGTAGAAGATGTCCACGTCTATCGCTCCCCCCTCCTCCCTCCTTCTGGCGGTCACAACGCCCAGCCTAGCCTGAGGAAAAGCCTTGAGTAGCCCCTCCACAAACGGCATTGCGGCGCGGAGGACCTCTACGATCACAACTCTGTCAAGCCCCACTATCTCCACGCCCTTCGCCACGCCCAGCGGCGTCTCCACGTCGACAGTCCTCACGGGGAAGGTCTTGACGATCTCGTACCCCACAATGCGTCCAAGCCTGACAAGCCCCTTGCGGAATTCAATCCCGGCAGTGGACTTATCGCGGAGGCGCGTGAGCAGGTGTTGGGCATAGACGTGGTCGATTATTTTGACTGGCATCAACGCTCCAGACGGCTGACTCTGTCAAGAACCTTTCTATACTCCTCTCTTAACTTCTCTATCTCCTCTCTTAGTTTCTGGTACTCGGTACCTTTGTCCATGAACTTCTTTATTTTCTCCGCAACTTCTCTAGCCACACGTCTAATGCGGCCGTCGATGTCCTGTTCGACCCGTTCCTGGAGATCAGGCAGAAGCCGCGGGTCGAGCAACTCAAGTGCCGCGGTGATCGCGGCGTACCTAACTCTGAAGTTTTCATCCCTCATGGCGTTCTTAATAACCTCCAAAACCTCCTTACGCGGCCCGAACTTGGCCAGAGACTGAACCGCGGTGACCCTCACAGGCGTGGGCATGTTCGGCTCTGTGTGGCGGAGCACGATCTTCAACGCCTCGTCTGTACCCAACTCGGCCAAGCCCTCCAGCGCCCCTCTCTTGATGACGTCTAGGTGGCTGGGGTATTCAAGCGCCTTTTTAAGACTATGCTCAGCGAACTCCCACTTGATCTTCCCCAGCGCCCTGGCCGCCTCAGCCCGGACGTAGTAACTCTCGCTTGGGTCGTGCAACACCTTGTCGAGGAACTCGGCAGCCTCCTTCCTTCTGGCAGAGCCCAACGCCTCGACTATGGCCCTCCTCACCCGCGGATGGTCAACCTTGCCGTAGGTCTCTGTAAGTCTCGAAACGGTGTCGGCGGTGCCTATCTCCCCCAGCGCCTTGGCCGCCTCGGCCGCCACCCCCCAGAACCTGTCTTGTAGCGCCTTGGCAAGCGCATCTACCGCCTTCGCGCTTCCGTTCTTCTTAAGCACCTCTACAGCCTGTAGACGGCAGTACATATCTTCGTCCTCCACCATGGCCACCGCCGATTCAAGCGGGTATTGGAGGTCAAGCGCCTTCATAACCCTAAAGGCCGGGTCGACGCAGACGTACTTCGGCTTGCCGCCAGAGAGGTGTAGAGTGACCTCCTTCTCGTTCAGCATAACCTCTCTCCTCTCCGTCCGGCCGTCTTCGTAGACTATCTTGATCTCAAGCGGAAGCGTGTAGACGGGGTAGCTGTCCTCTCCCTGCGTCTGTTTTATCTGTAGCTTCAAGACGCCGTCTGAGAAGCTCCAAGACACCTTCAAGACGGGGTGTCCGGCTGAGTATAAAAACTGGCGCCAAATCCACTCCAAGTCCTGCCCCGCCACCTCCTCCATAGCCTTCCGCAGATCCTCGATATCCACAGCCTTGTACCTATGCCTCTCTAGAAACAGCTTAAGTCCCCTCCTAAACGTCTCGTCGCCGAGGAGGCTACGCAACATGTGAAGCACCACAGACCCCTTCTCGTAGGCGTGGCGGTCAAACACCTCGTCGGGAATCTTGTAGAGGTTAGTCACTATGGGCCGGGAGTACCGGCGGGAGTACTCGCCGAGATATGTCATGAAGTTTCTGTAGATATAATTGAGATATTCCTCGCGGCCCTTAAACCTCTCCGTCCACAGAGCCTCCACAAACGTGGCGAAGGACTCGTTGATGGCTATGTGGCCCCAGTCCTTGGCAGTGACCAAGTCGCCGAACCACATGTGGGCCATCTCATGCGCCACCAAGGGGTCGGAACTGAAGTCCTCACGCTCTGGGCAAGGGAAGCCTGTGTAGGGACAGTGGGCGTGTTTATCGTGGATAGTCCAGTCGGTCAAGATGGTGAAGGTGGTGTTCTCCATGCCTCCGTAGATGAACTCCGGCACCACCACCTGGGCATACCGCTCGTAGGGATACGGCACGCCGAGGTACTCCGAGAAGAACTCCATAATTCTGCAGGTGTTGTAGAAAGAGAAGCGCCAGCTGTCGCCTACGTACTTAGGCACGTAGTACTCGAGAAGAACCTCTCCACACTTATCTCTATAGATCTCGAAGTCTCCCACGGCGATGGCGAGCAGATAAGGCGACATGGGGTGTCTCATCTCCCACACATACGTCTGTTTATCCCCCCTGTCTCTAACTTCTATTAACAAGCCGTTGCTGCCGGCCACCAACGGCTTAGGCACAGTCACAGCCACCGTCCAGGGGAATTTTATATTCGGCGAGTCGGGGAGGGGGACCCAGTAGCGGTTGTACTCACTCTCCCCCTGGGTCCAGACGTAGACAGACCTCCTCTGCCGCATGTCCGGCCTTATGAAGTACATGCCGGCCCGAGGCCTCGCCCTGTACCTAACCACCACCTCAACCTCCTCTCCGGCCCTCCACTGAGGCTTAACCTCGATCTTCTCTCCGTCGTAGTAATAATCATGGGTTACGTCTAGGATCTCCATCTCAACTGCGTCGAGCAGAACCCTTGCGCCGTCTTTCTTAGCCCGCATTCGGTATCTAGCTGTGCCCTCTACGGCGCCGC
>JAJHQT010000022.1 GCA_020833205.1 Pyrobaculum sp. | reverse complement strand
GGGCCAAGCGTTACGGTAGCTGGCTTTGTCCTCTTGCCTTTGACACTTGATGTAGCCTATGGCAAGACATCAGCTGAGGAAATAAACAAGGTGGGGCTGTGACGGACCAGCACGGAGGTCGCCTAGGCGATATATAGACCTCGCCCCTTTCCTTCTTCTCCACCGAAGAAGTGACGACATCAGCGATATGCCGACTACTATAGAGTGTTTAGAGAACGTAGGCCTACTAAGTAGTATGAGTTATTTCATGTCACGAAAACATAAAAATTAATATAGAGAATTAAAAGAATTCTGTCAAAGATTTGGCTGATTTGCCAAGGAGAGCTAGGGGATCCGTCCCTACCTTCTCAACGTAGCGTCTATATTCTTCGTCGAGTCTTTTCAAGCTAATCCTCCTGATGGTTTCTCTGATTTGCCAGTTCCCCACAGAGACGTAGTACCCCTCTCCAATCCATCTCACCACAGCCACAGACCCCCTTCTACCCAACGCCAACAGCTTCTCCAGAACGGCCAGCCGCGCCGCCTCAAATCCACCATCCAAAGTGGTGCGGACGCCCTGCACATTCTCCTTCACCAGCACCTCAGCCATCCCCCCGCCGGATTGCCACCTCTCCAGATAGACAAACCTTAGGGGGCCTGGTCTCACCACGACAAGATATCTGTTGTCGAGATATTCGCCGTAGCCATACAACGTGTCCGACACCTCAGGCAAATCCCTCACCCTCATCGCCAGCCAGTTCCCGACAGCCACATCCACTGCCGTTATGGCCCACCGAGAAGGGACGAGTCTCCTCCTGTGTCTAGCCCCCAGAAGGCCCAGCGCGAAGGCCCGTTGGACAATGTAGAGGTCGACCCCTCTGGCGTACAGCTCAACAGCCGCCTCCCCAGCCGCCAGGTCCTCGGCGGCTAGGCGGTCCAGTTGCTGGGGGACGGCCGGGTTCTCCACCACCCTAGCCCTCTCCAAGGGGGCCCTCGGACCCATGGGCTTCTCACGTAGATCAAACAATATCTGCGGGGAAGGCGGCTTGGCGAACTTCATCTCCAAATCCACAGGTCTCGCCGAAACCGCGACGTAGGGCAATTCCCCCAGCTCCCACGGCGTCTTCGCACGCCTGACGCCAAAAGTGACGTAGCTCCGAAGCTTGGCAATCTCCTCAAGCGGAAGCCCCCACAGAAGCCTCGGGTCGTCGTAGCGCCGGGCCTCATCGCCGAACACGTCGGGCGGCTCGCCGAAATAAACAGCAACCTGTGGCCAGCCGCGCTCCCCCACCACAGCGGCAGGCGGAGAAGACCCAAAGACCTCGGCCCCAGAGACTTTGCTAAGCGCCAGTCTAAAGACTGAAATCCTATCCCTTATGGGGCACTTCGGCAATCCACACAACAGCTTACGTCCTTGGCACTTGACGCAGATACTCACAGTATATACCCTCTCTATAAAAAAGAATTAGCTTCTCAAAGCTTGATCCAAGTCCTCAATCAGATCCGCCGGGTCCTCAAGACCCACGGAAAGCCTAACAAGATCCTCAGTTATGCCGAGCATCTTCCTGTCTTCTTCAGGTATAGGGGAGGCGGCGCTGGCTATGGGATACGTGGCTATGCTCTCCACCCCGCCTAGACTTGGGCCCGGCGTGATGAGCCTCAACGACTTGAAGAACTTAACCGCCGCCTCTCTTCCACCTTTCAACTTAAAAGAAACCACAGCCCCGAACTTATCGCCAAAGAGCTTCTTCGCAACGCCGTGATGCGGATGACTCGACAATCCTGGGTAGATAACCTCCTTCACCTTGCTGTGCTCCGACAAAAACTCGGCGACGGCCATTGCGCTTCTACACTGCCTCTCAAACCTCACAAAAAGAGTCTTGACGCCTCTAAGAGTCAGAAAGGCCTCGAAGGGTTGCATGATATTACCCAACATCGCCCTCCAGATCCACAAATCCTCTAGTCGCTCTCTGGCGGCCACGACGGCGACTCCGCCGACCACGTCGTTGTGGCCGGCCAAGTACTTAGTGGTGGAGTGTACAACAACGTCGGCGCCGTAGGACAGAGGCGCCGTCAAGACGGGGGTGGCGAAAGTGTTGTCCACAACCGCCAAAGCCCCCACGTCTTTCGCCGCTTTGACAACCTCCGGCAAATCCAGAACTCTCAACATGGGGTTGGTGATGGTCTCTGCAAAAACAAGCCGCGGTCTCACCTCTTTAATCAACTCCACAACTACCTCGGTCTCTGGGAACCCCTTTCGAAGCCTTATGCCGAACTTGCCAAGAGAGTCCAGAAGCCGTAGCGTCGCGCCGTAGGCCTCGGCCGTGGTCACCACAGAGGCGTCGGCGTCTAAAGACGAGAAGAAAACCGCCGAAAGAGCCGCCATGCCGCTGTTAAAGGCGACGGCGTCAAGCCCCCCCTCGAGCTTTGCCACCACCTCCTCCAGAGGCCGCAAAGTGGGGTTTTCCTCCCGGCTATATTTAAGATCGAACCCCCGATCCGACTTTAGGGCCTCTCCCTCCATCCTAAAGATGGCTGTCTGGTAAATGGGGGGAATAAGCGAGCCGTAGGGGTCCTTGTTCCCATAACCCCTTACGGCCACTGTAGCCCTACGCATAGACCTCATTTCAGCTTCCTATATAAATCTTTGCAGCCCTATATTATTAACATGGATATATAAATATTAATAAGTCAACTAGTAGAATACAAAAGAGCAAATAATTTCCTTCCTATAGAGAAGAGGATTAAAGCCTTTGCGAGTTTTTGCCGTCTCTTTATTTAAAAACTTGTAAACCAAAACCTACGTGGCTAGAGAAGCCCTTGTGTTAGACAGCAACGACGACTTAGCCCCCCAGTTGGCTAGGGTACTTTCAGACAACGGCTACGTCGTAAGAGTTCTTGCCACCCGAGAAAGAGCAAAGATATTTGAAAAAGAACCCGTATACATCCACACGCTTACTGAGAACTACGAAAAAGTCGTAAAAGAGATCGATTTCTCTCATGTAGAAATTGCAGTATTCCCCTCGCCCAACGATATGTTAAACCTCTCACTGGCCCGGGTAGCTAAATCCCAAGGCGTCCCAGTGGTCGTAATCACCGCCAGAAGCGCCTCTATCGCCAAACAAGCAGAGGACGAAGGCATAACAGCCATAATCACCTACCACTGCGTAGCTTCTAGACTACTGAGACTACTTAACCTTAGATTCACTAGAATCATGTTAATTAAGGACAAGGTCGCCCTTTTTGAGATGTTAGTAACTTCAGACTCCAAAGTACTTGGCCGCTCCATAGGCGACTTAGAAAGAGAGACAGGCGCAAAAATCGCCATAGTTAGACACGACGGCTTCATAACTGCAGAAGACGCAGAGATTCAAGAAGGCGATTACCTAATTGCCGTGGGTCCACAAGAAGACTTACAAACACTCACCGATTAGTCAGTAGTCTGCCGTATAGATTGAAACGTTGCATACACACGGTCAAGAACGGCATACTTCACTTCATCTTCTTGCCGCGGGTCCTTCAACATGCCTCTCACAACCACAACAACCCCCCTCACTCCAATCTTCTCCACATCTACGCTAAGCCTCTCCAATCCATACTCCTTAGCCACCTGCTCCACCGCCTCCCTTACCTCCTTAAGCTCCTGCCCACGCGGCACGAAAAGCCTAATCCTAACCTCGTGGCCCTCAGGCGTCTTCACCCGCCTAAAGGGACTTTGTAACAACGTCGTATAGGGAATATACACATATTCGCGCCGCGGGTCCCTCAAGACTATATACGTGTCCTCCAACGCGGTGATGTAACCACGCATGTTGTTGAACTCTATATAATCCCCCACGTGGAGATCCAACACCTTAGTTACAAAAAGCCCCGTAAGATATTGTTCCAACACGCGCCGAGTCCCCAAGAGAAGGATGCCCATAGCTATCACAAACACGGCAAGCACAAGAAAAAAGAGGTAATGTAGCTGAGTTGCCGGCGACGCCACTGCCAAAAAGAGCGAAATAGAAAAAAGCAAGACCAAAAACTCCACTAGGTATCTCTCCTCTCTTGTAAGGATTTTCGAGAAAAACTTTTTCACGGAGTACATAGCCAAAAAGAACACCACTGCAGCGACGACTCCGCCAAATATAACTGAGCCGAAATCCATAGAAAAATTAAAACCCTTAATAATTTCAGTACTTAACCCCGCCGAAAACCTTCCTCAAGATGTCGTAGAACTCCGCGGCTTCGTCGGTCTTATAAAGGGCGTTGTAGATAGCGTCAAGCCTCTCCCTAAGGAGCTTAAGCTCTACCGACGCCACCAAAACCCTTGTCTGCAACACTGCGTCGGGGTTCACGGAAATGCTGTCGATGCCCGCCCGCACCAAGAACTCCACCAACTGTGGATACACCGACGGACCCTGGCCGCATATAGACACCGTACGCCCAAGCTTATGGGCTCTTTTAATTATCTCGTATATGGCCTTCAAAACGGGCGCCTCCCGCTCGTCGAAATACTTAGGGTTGATCCTCACAAGAAAGTCGTTGTCTCTGTCGACGCCAAGCACAAGTTGAGTCAAGTCATTGGAGCCCACAGAGAAGCCGTCGAAATACTGCGAAAACTCCTCCACCATAAAGGCTATGGAGGGCACCTCAGCCATCGCCCACACCTTGAAGTCCCTATCTCTGTGGAGCCTCTCCTCCTCGAGGAGCTTAGCAAATCGCTCGGCCTCCCACACAGTCCTCACAAAAGGCGCCATGACCCAGACGTTGGTGAGGCCCATCTCCTCCCTCACTTTCTTAATCGCCTTTAGTTCCAGCCTAAACGCCTTCTCGTATTGAGGCGAGATATAACGAGACACGCCGCGCCACCCCAGCATCGGGTTGCGTTCCTCCGGCTCGAACTTCTCGCCGCCCTCCAAGCCTCTGTATTCGTTGCTCTTAAAGTCGCTGAACCTAACCACGACGGGCCTCGGGTAGATGGCAGAGGCCACCTTGGCGATGCCCTCTGCCATTTTCGAGACGAACTTATGTTCCTGTCCCACAGATAGGAGATAAAGCGGGTGTTGACCAACCCAACTCGATATGACGAACTCGATTCTCATCAAGCCGATGCCGTCAAATGGCAGATCTTTATACTCGTCGATCTTATCAGGCTCGCCTAGATTCATATACACCTTGGTGCCCGTCGGCACGGCGCGGTATATATGCAGAATGATCTCCCGAGGTGGGGCCGCTGCCTCAACAACCTTTTCCTCTTTAGGCTCCACCACGGCGCCCGCCATCACTACGCCTTTTCCGCCGTCTACGGTGTAGACTTCGCCGTCCTTCAGCACAGAGGTGGCGTTGCCTGTGCCCACTACTGCAGGTATGCCTAATTCTCTACTTACAATAGCTGCATGGCTTGTCCGCCCGCCCTCGTCGGTTACTATGGCGGCCGCCAGCCGCATATACGGCACCCAGTCGGGGTCTGTCATCTTAGTGACGAGGATATCCCCCTTCTTCAACTTCTTTTTTGCGTCTTCAACCGTGAGGCACACCTTGGCGGCGCCCACAGCTACGCCAGGGCTGGCCGGTATGCCCTTAACTACCACAGTCCCCACCGGCGCTACCTCGGCTCTCATAGGCTTCTCCTCCCTCCTAGACCACACAGTCTCCGGCCGAACCTGAAGCACAAAGAGGTTCTGCGGATACTGCATATCTGCGTCAACTGCAAACTCAATATCCACCGGGTACCCGTAATGCTCCTCAAGCTTAAGGGCCATCTTCGCAAGTTCCACAACCTCCTCGTCTGTGAGTGAAGGCGTCGCGGCCTTCTCGGGGGGTAGCTCCACCTCTTTCGTAAGTCCCGACTCGTCTCTCACCACCGCCACCTTCTTAACCGAAATCCTCTTCTCCACAATCTTTAGAGTGGACTTATCCACTACGTATTCGTCAGGCGTCACAATGCCTCTGACCACGCCCTCCCCAAGCCCCCAGCTGGCCTCGATAACTACCTTACTCCTGTCTCCGTTGGTGGGGTCGAGAGTAAACATCACCCCCGCAGACCGCGCGTTCACTAACTTCTGCACCACCACCGCCATTAGGCTCTTCTCATGCGGAATTCCCATCCTGTCCCTGTAGTAAAGTGCACGTGGAGTGTAGAGAGAGCTCCACACCTTCTTCACATAATACACCACGTTCTCAACCCCCCTCACGTTGAGATACGTGTCTTGCTGACCGGCAAAAGATGCCTCCGGTATATCTTCGGCGGTGGCTGAGCTCCTCACCGCAACAGCCACATTCTTGACTCCAGTTAATTCACAAAGCTTGTTGTACGCCGCGGCTATCTCGGCCTCTAGCTCTGAGGGAAGTGGCGAGCTTTCCACCAAGCCACGTATCACAGCGCTCGCCTTCTCGTACTCCTCCGGCTCTCCACGGGAAATAAACTCTCTAAGTACCTCCTTTATCCTTTCCTTTAAACCAGTAACTTCGAGGAAATAAAGAAAAGCCTCAGAGGTCACCACAAAGCCCGGCGGCACCTGGACAATACTAGCCACCTCCCCCAAGTTAGCCCCTTTACCGCCGACGAGAAGAATATCCTTCTTCCCGACTTCATTTAACCACTTTATAAACCGCATGAGGACGAGTATACTAAGGTATATAAGTATAACTCACTATATAGAAATATATACTATAATTATATATTACGATTATGTCAATGAAAGGTTAAGGATATATCTATGCAAAATACGTCACAGAACTTTGAACCGGAGTTTTGAAAGATTTGTATATTTTCTATAGACGGAGCGAAACACGGCTCTAGACCTCGGCGGCTTCACAGACGCCACCACTTTAGAAAGCCTACGGCCGCAGTATATGCATCGACGAATACTTCCACTATACATGAGATAATCAACGCCGCAGTGTAGACACCTCCCCACCTCTGGTAGCGTTTTCACCTCCTTGACCTCCACGGTGACCCACCCGCCAACCACCACAACTCCATCTACGTAAGGCGCGAAAACCCCCACTCTCTCAAACTCGGTTGCCACAAGCACGTCGAAAGACCCGCGCGCCGACTCGGCAATTTCCCTTATGGAGTTTACGAGCTCCTCCAAGCCGCGGGGCTCCAACAACACAAACCTAACCCCTTCGACGTACCCTCCGCGGGAGAATTTTAACTCCTCCAAGACGCCGTCGGCGCCGCCGGCAAACGCCGCATCTACCTCGTCTTCGCCTAGCTCTCTGCTCACGAATACTCTCGCTCCATAGGCCTTAGCCATACGCACAGTAGTGGCTATTGACATGAGGCGCGCCACTGCGGGGTCGCAGTCGCCGAAAGGCTCGCCGAGCGCTATGGGCGTCCCGTCCACCGGCGATTTTGAACACAGCCAAGAGCCTGCAAATACAGCTACTGGAGGCCCGCGGACGTAGGCGAGATACACGTATAAATCGGGTAGGGTAATAAATTGTGATTCTCCTCGCCCGGCTCTTCGACGGCCCTAACAACGGCATGGCCTACGCAGTGGCGCCTGTGGAAGACAAACACAAAGTACTCCCAACCAGAGACCCCCTCGCCGATGCGCAAGCCCTCAAGGCCAGAGGCGAAGAGGTGTTGATTCTCTACAGCCTCTCCACGCCTGTCTTTGTCAGCCACTGGCGTGAAGTGGCTGCCGTGGCTTCTAGATTTCCCGTCGTCGCCGGCGGACCGCATGCCGCAGGAGACCCCATCACCTTAGTGAAGCTTGGCGTTAAGTACGTGGTTGTGGGCGACGGCGAGGCGGCGTTGCCTGTGATCGTGGAAAGAGAGCTTGGGCTAACCCACGACGTGCCTCCAAACACTGTAACTGTGAAAGACGGCAGGGTCAAGGCCGGCCGCCGGGTCTACGTGGAGTTGACGCAGAAGACCTATAGCGAGGCTCTTGCCATATATCCGCCCATCGAGATAATGAGGTCATGTCCCTATAGATGCGCCTTCTGTCAGACCTGGACCCAGGGCCCCGTGAGGTACAGGCCTGTGGACATCGTGGCGGCTTTGGCTAGAATCTACGTGGCCAGGGGACACGGCGACATTAGGTTCATCGCGCCTGTGGGCTTCCTATACGGCTCTGAAGACGGCAAGACGCCCAACGTAGACGCTTTGGTGTCCCTCCTAAAGGCCGTGAGAGAGACAGGGGGGCGGCCCTACCTCGGCACCTTCCCCTCAGAGACCCGCCCCGAGACTGTGACTAGGGACGTCCTCAGGGCTATAAGACCCTACGTCGCCAACCGCCGCCTCTCCTTCGGCCTCCAGACAGCCTCAGAAAGACTATTGAAGGCCGTGAAGAGAGGCCACGACGTAGCCGCCGTGGAGGAGGCTGTTAAGACTGCGGTCTCCATGGGCTTCAGGCCGGTGGTAGACGTCATAGGCGGACTTCCCGGGGAAGAGGAGGAAGACGTGGCCGCGACGGTGAAGGAGATGGAGAAGCTAGTCGCCATGGGCGCCCACATCCGTCTCCACTACTTCATCCCTCTGCCCGGCACCCCGCTGTGGGGTCTGCGGCCGGCCCCGCCCCACCCCCTCTACGACGAGTTCATAAAGAGTCATAGGAAAAAGGTGGAGGGGTACTGGCGCGAGCAGATAGAGCTGAGCAGAGAGATCATAAAGACATATGAAGAGCTTCGTCGCTATCTCCAGACGCCTCTCACCACGCCCAGCTCCTCGGCCAGTTGAAGATACCACATGGCGATCCGCCTCGCCAGATACCACACCGCCGCGGACCTTGGGACCCCCACCACCTCCTCAGCCACCTCCGGCAGAAGCCTCTCCGACACCGCCTGCGTTAGGCGCTCCACCACCTCCTCCGCCGAGAGGCCAGCCAGCCTCCTAATCTCCTCAAAAACAGACTCGTTGGGAAACACCTTATCCACCCACTCCCCAAGCCCACGCTCCTCAAGCCTCTCGAAGTAGGCCCTCACAACTTCGTCAATACTGTTGGTATTGATAGCCATATTGATACTGCTCGTAGTAGTTGCGCAACGCCTCTTCCCGCCTCCGCTCCCGCCACTCGGCGAGGCCGACTTCGATCAGCTTCCCCCCGATGAGGCCGAGGGCCAAGAGCAACACACCCCTCAACACGCCGACCCCCACGTAGTAGGGATCTGGGACGCCTTGTATCTTCATCTGCCCCACAAAAGGCGCCGTCACGTTGAGAGCCGTCTTAGGCACCCCGGCGTAGTAGAGAAGCAACGCATTCACCACGGCGAAGGCGACTAAGACTGTCCCAACTGCCACCAGAACCAAAGCCGTAACGTACGGCCTCATGACCCTGTTTTATCAATCCTTTTTATTTGTGACGTTGATGCAGAGGTCGTGGAACCACGGCACGTCGACGCTGTCGAGCCGCCACCGTTGACGCACGAAGCTGCGCTCTGGCGTCGTGTAGACGCCGGCTCTATACGTGTAGTAGCCGGTGAGCGCGATCATGGCTCCGTTGTCTCCGGCGTATTCGTCCGGCACCACCTTGACCACGGCGCCGTGCTCCCTCCCCACAGCCTCCAACACCTCTCTCAGCCGTCGGCTCCTCGCCACGCCTCCCGCCACAACGAGCTCCCGCTTCTTGGTGAAGGCGAGCGCTCTCTCCGTCACCTCGGCCAGCATGTAGTAGGCCGTCTCCACCAACGACTTACACACCACGGGCAGCGGCACCCCCCTCTTCACCAGCTGAAGGGCGTATGTGGTAAGCCCCGCGTAGGAGAGGTCCTGCCCCACGATGGGCATGGGGAAGGCCAAGACCGTGTCCGCGGACTCGCCGCATTTCTCTACGGCGGGCACCCCCGGGAACCCCAGCCCCATCTCTCTTGCGAACATGTCGATGGCGTTGCCGATGGCCACGTCGAGAGTCTCTCCAAAGACCCTATAGCGGCCGTCTGAGAAGCCCACAATCATGGTGTGGCCTCCCGACACCAGAAGCACCAGGGGGTCGCAGGAGGCCGTGGCGTACCTAGCCACCTCGATGTGGGCGACGCCGTGGTGCACAGGCACAAGAGGCACGCCTAGCCTAATCGCCAAGGCCCGCGCCAACACGGCGCCAATCCTCAAGGCAGGCCCCAGCCCAGGCCCCGCCGCATACGCCACAACGTCTATATCAGAAACCCGAAGTCCATACCTCTCAAGAAGCTGACGCAGAAGCGCCGGCGCGTGGCGGGCGTGGTGCTCAGCCGCCTCCCGGGGGTGGATCCCCGCGCCGCTTGGCGGCACGTAGGTCTTCCCAACCTGTCCCAAGATCTGTCCATCTACCACAAGACCAAGACTTATGGTATGTGCCGTGGACTCTACGCCAAGAACCACCAGAGCTGATCCCATCGATAGAGACGTGAATATAGATAAAAGACTACCTCTGGAACTGAGTAAAGCCGCACCTGCCGCAGTGCCACCGAGGCACCGGCTCTTTGTGGAAAGCCATCACGGAGCCGCACTTGGGGCAGAACTTGTTCTTGAAGCGGAACACGCCCTTCTGGAGGTCCAGCTCGTACCAAGTGGCGGCGCGGGGGAGCTTCTTCTCCTTCTGGGCCGGCGTCTTCTTAGACATACTACTTCTTCCTCTTTCTCCTCTTCTCTCTACGTTCGGCTCTTCTCTTTCTCACCTCCTCTAGCAACTTCTTTCCCTCCTCGCCGAGGTTCCTGGCGAGGATGTATAAAGGCTCTAGAACTCTTGCCAGCTTTGAGTCGCCGTATATGTGCACCTCAGCTATAGACCTCCCAACGCCGTAACTAGTCCTTATTCTTCTTACAAACACGTTGGCGACGTCTACGCCTAGTTGTTTAGCCACCCACTCCCTAACCGCCTGTCTAGTGGGGGTAGATGCGTTGGGATGCAAAGCCTCTACTAAAGCCTCTCTCCTCCCCAGCAGTTTATTTTCTCTAATATTCAGAATGTTGAAAGACTGAGACACGGAAGCACGAAAGGGGTCCGTTAATAAATTTTTACCTCCTCCGCGTCTCGGGTCTCAGCGCCTTGCGCTGTAGGTAGTCCACAACGCCGACCACAAACGTCGCCGCCACAATGGCGACGGCTTTGTCAAATTGAAACTCCTTGTTCACCGGCGCCAGATATATAAAGAGTTCTCTCGCGAGGGCCACCAGGGCCACGTCTATGATCTTATACACAACTATTCGTCTCTGTTCGATGTATGTTATAAAGGTGTCGATGAGTTCGATGAAGACAATGACGAGAAAGATGTCGGAGAGCGCGTTGTAGATAGCTTGTGCAAGCGCGTCGTGATGTGCCGAGACCGCTGTGTAGAGCTCGGCGAGGCGGAAAAAGGCGAGGTAAAGCGAAAGAACCAGCAACAACGCCGTTAAAAACGGGACTATGACATACGTAATGTACTCCCCCTTCCGCAATAGTCTTAACAGATCCACGGGTTTTTAAAGTGAGAAGTTTAAAACCGTGGTGCGCCGCGTCGCCTACCGCAAAGCCGCCGTGAAGGTGGCGCTCTTGTACCCCTCCGCCTATCAGGTGGCGATGTCCTCAGCCGTATACCACATGCTTTACTTCAAGCTCCAAGACGAGGGCTTCTACGTGGAGCGCTTCACGGCCGATCGGGGGCCCCGCGGCCTGGAAGACGGCACGCCGCTGAGCCACTTCGACTACGTGGTGGCCACGGTTCACTACGAGCTGGACTACGTAAACCTAGTCAAGATGTTGATAGACGCCGGCATACCTCCACGCGCGGCGGACCGGAGGAGGCCGAAGCTGGTCGTCGGGGGGCCGCCCATTGCCGCCAATCCGGAGCCGCTGGCGGAGTTCGCAGACGCCGCGGCCGTGGGGGAGCT
>JAJHQT010000136.1 GCA_020833205.1 Pyrobaculum sp. | reverse complement strand
ACAGAAAACGACATGGTGCCCCGGCCGGGATTTTTAGGCGGGTTCTCCCCTGAACCCGGGTCACGGGCTCGAGAGGCCCGCATCCTTGACCGGGCTAGACTACCGGTTGGAGTAGCCGGCGCTGGCTACGGCTCCCCGCGCATCGCCGGAGCGACTCAGATTACTGAAGAGTTTTAAAATTTTTTCTCCCTTAACCACCGTTGTCGAGGCGGACGTCGGCGCTGTGTTAAGACTTTACTTAAATAAGATTTCAATATCTTATGTAAAGCATATTGTCGATAGAAATATTTATATAGATGTGTACATCTAATGGATAGACCCGGTGGGCGAGATAGGCTCTATGAGTTTAATAGGGTTATAGATTCCAAGCAAGGCTGTGAGGGGCCGAAGGTGCGTCTAATGCTGATGAAGGCTTAAGGCGTTGATAAAACAGAAGGAGGCCCCTCGAACCCCACCGGGTTTTTCTCTCCACGGCCTAAGCTCTCTCCATCAATAATGTTTAAATAAGGGGTAGTAGACTGTGTTGATGGTAGAGGCGTTCGTATTCATAAACACAGAAATCGGCGCAGAGGACGAGGTTATGGATGCCTTGATAAAGTTGCCTGAGGTTAAGGAGGCGTTAATTGTGTATGGGCCCTACGATTTAGTTGTAAAAGTCTCAACAGATACAGCTGAGAATCTAAGAAAACTAATTAGTGAGAAGATTAGAAAGATGCCGAAGATTAAAAGCACCACCACGTTGATTATAGCTAAGTCAGTTGTAAAGTAATTACTGGGCCGTCGTTTCTTCAATCTTCTTTACTTTTTCTAGTTCTTTAACTCCCAGGGGGATGGCGGGAGGGCCTGCATAGCCTTGTGGATACACCACCACGGCGTTAATCTGGACAATGGAGTCAGACACGGTGTTGCCTCTTACGAGTTTCTTCTTCCGCATTCCTTTCTTTGGGGGGCGGTAGCCGGGAGGTCCGTCTGCCAAGATGTACCGCTTCACCGGCCCCGGGATGCCGGGGTGCATAGGCGCGCCTTCGATGCCGCTTCCGCCGGTGATTTTAATCTTTGCGCCTTTTGGTAGCTCTATAAAGTCCTTCAGCACGGCGCCGTCTATCTCGTCGCCTATTTTAAGGCCGACGAAGCGTTGAGCCAATGGGTCTTTAATCTCGAACTGCCTAGCCTTGCCTGAGATGGGGTCTGAGAGCACAAGCTTGAAGGTAGGCATGGGGGCGTGGGAGCCGTGGTTTTAAAAACATTTCTTTCTTCTCCCACGTGGAGTTTGTAATTCCCCTCTGTAGGCCGTGGCGCGACTTTCAAGAGGCCACCATCATCGTTAAGGAGGGCGGCGCATTGGTGGTGGGCCGTACTGGAGGAGGCTTCGACGAGAGATCTATAGCTGTGGAGGATGTGGCGGATTTAGTCACGCCGTATGTGAGGCTGTACGACTGGTTAGGTATCGAGACGGGCAGAGTGTTGGGCGTCGAGTACAGAGGCGCCGCAGGCGGCGTGTTGGAGTGGCTTAGGGCTCACATCTCGTTTATAGACGCGGCGGGGGTCAGGTGGGGCAGGTTGATAGACGGCGTGGGGCCCTTCTCTGTACGTCGTTTCCTTAAGAGGGTGTACATGCCCTACAGCGGCCACGCCTTGACGCTCACCTACGTCGCATACCCCTTCCCAGACGCCGTTGTGGCCGCCGAGAACAAAGGTAGGACGATGGCGATAGGTAGCGTCGTGGTGGAGTGGGGCGGCGTGAGGGTGGCGTCTGCAGGTCTGCGGACGTTGGCAGGCGCCTTCCTGCTGGCTCAGGCGGCGCCTGAGCTACTTCCCGAGCTTAAGGAGTTGAAAAAGATTTTGGAGGAGTTTGTGACGCGTCTCGTCTCTACCTCGGCGTGTCAGTGACGTCGAAGGCCAACTCGCCCCATTCCTTTGTCTTTGCCTTGATGTCAAGTTTGTGGGCGCCGGAGGAGAGCGTAGTTCCGGCTAGTAATATAGTCACCTCGTCTCGTACATTGAATTTTTGACCCGCCGCCGCCAGTTCAGACGCGCTTTTTTTCTGTCCTCCAGCTATTACTAAGATTTTTTCCGGCGGCACCTTCTGTCCGTCTACCGCTATCTCAAGGCCTATAACAGTCGCCGGCGCCAGCGAGTTTTTAAGTCTGAAGGTGGCGCCCTCGGGGGTATTCGTTAAGCTTCCTTGTACGTAGAGCTGTCTCAGAACTGCTGGTGGTAACATACGTGAAGCCTCAGATCTGCTAAATATATATTACCTTAGCCAAAAATTTAAAGGAGATACGAACATACATGCTTCCATTAAGTAAACTGGAGATACTTGAAGGAGGGGGGTACCAAGTGGTTAGACGGGGACGGGAGGTGGAGATAATATTTGCAACGCCCACCATAGGAGATGCGGCGTCGGATCCGGAACTGGGAGGCGAGAGGCGTCTATTCGTGGTGAAGGGCGTGGTGGAGGGCGACGGGGTAAGGCTGACAGAGGCATATGTCGAAGAGCCAACTGGCGAGAGGAACAGAGT
>JAJHQT010000134.1 GCA_020833205.1 Pyrobaculum sp. | reverse complement strand
AGCGGCATCTGCTTCAACACGTTGACTCTTCTGAAAATCGCAGACGGCGCCATAGTGGGGACTTGCCTAAAGGAGGGGAGAGAGGTTGATTTAGAGAAGGCCAGAAGACTCGTGAGAGAGGCCAAGTCTATGCTCAGCCCCAGAAGGCCCCTCCTGCTCTAGGGCAGTATCTCGCCGTCTTTTACGTCTTGCTCCACCTCCCTATTGGGCCCAACGGCGGCCCCCCTCCCGACGTAGATTTCGTCTTTTACATAGACGCCGTCGGCCACCACCGCCTCCACCAGCCGGGTCCATCTGCCCAAGACGACGCCTTCGCCCACTATGGAGCGGCTGAGGTAGGCCCCGGCCTCTATAACGACGCCGTCCATCACCACGCTTTCCCTAATACGCACGTGAGGCCCCACCTTGCTCCTATTCCCAACGACCGCATAAGGCCCAATAACGCTCCCAGACGCCACAGAGACCCCCTCGCCTATGTACACAGGCGGGATGATCCTCACCCCCGGCAACTCCGGCCTACACGTGTTGCAACTCTCAAGCGCGGCGAAGTTGGCCCTAAGGTAGTCGACATGCGTCCCGATGTCGAACCACAGCCCCCTGTGCACGTAGCCGTAGACGTCGAACTTCTCCATAAGCCTAGGGATGATCTGTTTAGCTATCTTCACCTCGCCGGAGTTCAACTCGGGGAACTCCGCCACCGCCTCAGGCTCAAAGATGTAAAACCCTGCGTTGGCCAAGTTGCTCCACACAGGCTCCTTCGGCTTCTCCACAAACCTCTTAATCCTCCCCCCCTCGTCTATCAGCGCTATGCCGAACCGCCCCACCTCCTCCGGCGGCACCTCTATAAGCGCCATGGAGACCGCGGCGCCGCTCCTCTTGTGGAACTCCCAAAACGCCTTCACCGAGAGGTCGGTGAAGACGTCGCCGTTGGCCACAACGATAGGCCCCCTCAGCCCGAGGCTCCTCACCACGTTTATGACGGCGCCCCCATCCCCCAGCGGCCTGTCCTCCTCCACAAGCCTAACCCTGCCGCCCCACCTCGTGTTTATATAGCTCCTAATCACAGAGGAGAGGTATCTGGCAGACACCACCGGCTCAGCCACCTCAGCCACCCGCTCCACGACCCAGTCTAAAACCGGCCGCCCCAACACGGGGAAAAGCGGCTTAGGCTTGGTGTAGCTAAGCGGCCTAAGCCTCGTGGCAAACCCACCTGCGAGGATAATCCCACACTCCGCCACATCTAAACTTAAAAACTCATATAAAACCGTTGCGAACCGGGACAAGACCCCGTTCTGCTTTCCTCGGCGACAACTGCTACGCCTGTAGCGGCGGGAAACGCCGACTCTGAGTCTGGCCGAAAAAACGTAAGCGCCAACGCGGTCGATGGAGGCGCCGCCTCATAGCGATTCTATGTACTTAAGGAGCTCGTAGGCGGCTACCTCCGCCTCTGCCGCATCCACCTCTCTCCGCTGAAGCACATTGCCCGCCTCGCCCACTATGAAGAAGACCTTTCTGCTACGGGGCGAGGAGGCGTTTAAGTAGAACTTCGCCACTACGTACCGGTTGCCTCTAACTGCGGTGACCTCAACCGGCATGAGTCCGAGGCGGCAGGTGCAGTTCAACGTGAGGGCGCCCCCCTTCTGCAACACCCCCGCCACGGCCCACACCTTCTTTGCCAGCTCCACATCGGAGGGGACAGCATTTATGTGAAGAAGCGCGCCGGCCCTCGACGCCCCCACAGCCACCGTTGGGTTTTTGTCAGATAAGAAAATGGGCACGTTCCACACCTGCTCCCAGGCGCCGAATTCTCTACCCTTTACGCTTCTGGTGGGCACCGCCTTCCTCAGAAGCGGCCTAAGTCCCCCTAGATCCAACACATATGCAGGGTGCCCCAACGCCACCGCCTTCACGATTGTAGTGCCGAACGAGGTAAGCGCCACGTGTCCAGAGAGAAACTCTCTATCTACTCTAGGCTCTGCCGACTCTACGTCAACCCCCACGGGCTCCTCCACCCTCTTGCCGCTGTCCACCTCTAGATACACCACCTTCTGCGAGACGACTCCCACCACCACGGTGCAGGGCGTGGTGAAGCTGGCCACGGAAAAAACACTAGTTATATTTAGATATCCACGCCACCTTTGCGGAGTGAGGGGGCATATTAGACGTTGGGTAGATAAACAACAATGCTACCTACTCCGTGGATCTACGCGTAGTGGCTAAGTTAGTCACCGCTAGGATAGGCGAAGAGCCTGCGGACTTGGACAAACTCCTCGAGTCTATCGGAGTCGAGCTAACTTGGCTAGACAAAATTAAGCTTGTGCAGCATCTCGAGGGCGTGGAGGCGGTGTATCACGCGGTGTCGGGAAAGATACTGCTGAGGAGAGTCAACGCGGCAGGGGTCAGCACGTAAGCGCGGGCACATATCGCCGCGGTTTGACACACGCCACCCCGCCCCGCATCGCCGCCACGTACTCCCCCGGCGTCCACAGCAGAAAAACCGCGCCGGTCAAGAACCCGAGCAACCCGGC
>JAJHQT010000135.1 GCA_020833205.1 Pyrobaculum sp. | reverse complement strand
GTCTACCTCCTCGCGGCGGGCGAGGGGATAGCCTACGCCGGCTCCTCCGGGCGGGTAGAGGAGAGGCTACACAGACACTTCAGGGGCTACTCCTCGGCGGCCGTCAGAGGCCTCCGGCCCGACGCCGCATACGTCTCGGCGTGCACAAGGAGCGAGCCGCTGGCGCTCGCATGGGAGGCGTGGCTACACAAAGCCTACCGGCCGCCCTACGCCGCAAAGACCCCCGCCAAAAGGCCGAGAAAACCTCCCCACCCACCCCCCGGATGGTACACCCCCCGCAACGCGGTCTACGAGCCTTCCCTCCCGCCGCCAGGCGGGGAGGAGCACGCGCGCCGCCCCCGCCCGCCGCCGGAGCTCAAGCCCAGGGCCAAGACGTGGGATGGGGTGAGAGATGGAGGCCCCGGTGCGCAAGAGGCGACCGTTGTTTGAATTCGGCTCGGAGATCTAGATCTATGTGGCTGTAGATCCGTGAGTCTGTGCTTGTGAGGAAGCATCTGTGTGTGGGGCCGTGGCGGACTGCGGGGGGGGGGGGGTGAAGCCGTTGTAGTTCATCATGCACAGTGGCATTTACCACGGTCATGGATAGAAACAAGATAAAAGAACGCCTAGAGCTTGCGTTGAAACTCGCAAAGCCACCGACTATCGAAGAGGTGCTTGAGGAGGTTTCTAGGCGTGGCGTCCTCCGGGGGCCTGTGGACTGGGTATTCCCGGCGCGGATGCTCTACGTCGAATACGCGACGCAGGAGATCGCAGAGGCGTTTCAGCTCTCGGAGGAGGAAAAGAGACAGCTCCTTGACTTCAGAGACACGCTGAAGCGGCTTCTGCGGGAGGCGTGGATGCAGACGAAAGAAAAGCTGACAACGCTGTACAAGGCCGTCGCCGAGGGCATGTATAGAGTGGAGGGGAAGAAGTTGTATACGTCAAATGGTTAGATATATGTGAACAGAGCTATGCGTATTCCTATTCACGGCGTAAGCGCCTCGGCGCGTTTCCCCGACGTGTTGAAGCTTCCGCATGAGAGGCTTGAACTGCTTCAGCTGGGCTGGAGGGCGAGCGATGAAGGCTATCATGGTGGCCGGCCCTATATACACACTGCACAGCCTTGGCAGGTGTTCGCCTGGGCGGCGGTGAGATATGGAGAGCTCCGCGCGTACGTCACTTCGGTCAACTTGACGCGTGAGGGTGTGAGCGTGTCAATGCGCATTATTGCAAGAAGCTGGAGGCAAAAGTGGAGCAAAGACGAAGCTATCGACCTCGTCGCGAGCCACCTATGGCACGGAGAATGGGCGCCCCTCCTCACTGCGTGGTTGGGGGATGGCCAAGCCGAACGAAGGAAGGTGTTAAGTAGCGAATACAAATTGATGATTGCAACTAAGGAGCCTTGGAGACTGGGCAACAACATAGGCGTAAGAAATGCTCTTGTCGCCACGGGCAGAGAGGCGTTTGTAAAGCTTAGAGAGGCGGCTGGCGTATACGGCGTTTTGCTTGATGTGCTGAAGGCACATAAGTGGATTTATATAAAGTTAGCCAGCGATGACACCCTTAGAGCCGCCTACAAGCTGAAGGCTGAGAAGAGGAGTATAGACGTCCTTAGAGAGACGTATAGGCACGATAACAGCGAAATCCCTAAGTCTCACATACTGAGGCGAATAAACCTGGCGCCGTGACTGTGGCGGGCGTTGCGATGCACTTGCATCTCGTTAGCGGTAGAGGTGGCTCGCTCT
Source organism: Pyrobaculum sp. (assembly GCA_020833205.1). Next base: position 804 of record JAJHQT010000135.1, on the reverse strand, counting down.
TGGCCAAACGCTACGTCCGCGATGTCGAAAAGGCGCTCGCCATAGCTGGGAGACTTGAATCGGCGGGGCTTAGGCCTAACGTAGTCCCTGTAGGTTCCTACTACATGGTGTATATAGCCACGGCAGACCTCTTGAGGCTGGCGGAGAGGGACGAAACCATCAGAAAAGCCATAGCGCTCTACCTCACCGAAAAGGCGAAAAACGGCACGCCGAGGCAGAAGGTAATCGCCGAAAAGATCCTAAAAAGACACCCCTCTTTTTCCCAATACCTTTCTGTCTCCTCGAAGCTGGTATCGCTACGAGTCAGCCAATATTGAATAGAAACGCCAAGCTTAGTCGATATATGGATTTGCAAAACCGATAACAACCAATATGCAGAATCAGGTCGGATTGCGCCAACGATAGCCAGAAAACTCATGGTGCGGCCGCCGGGATTTATGGGCGGCTTCTAGCCTGAACCCGGGACCGCCCGGTCTTCAGCTTCGCCAACCCGGTGAGTCGGCGCCCCCTTGGCGCCGCCCACCAAGGCCACGGGCGCTCTCCCCGCTGAGCTACGGCCGCCTTGTGATTAGTTTTTGTGTGTTTTTAAGTCTTTTCGTAGTTTGGTGGTGTTTGGGTTTTGGGTGAGTCTTTGGAGTAGTTGTTGTGTTATTATTTAGGCGTTTTCCTCCTTCTTTTACTTTTATGTATTCTTTCCATTGCTCGTACTCGTCTCCAAGCGCCTCTCTCAGCTTGTTTTCCAGCGTTGTCTTTATCTGTGCAATTAGCTGTGGGTCGCCGTATTTTTCGGCTTTGATCTTGCCC
>JAJHQT010000133.1 GCA_020833205.1 Pyrobaculum sp. | reverse complement strand
AGGCATAATTGTACCTGTGAACGAGTACCTGTTAGGGAAGACCCGATGACGCACCGCATAATGAAGATGATGGCGAGTTACGTCTCGGCGGTGTATGGACTTACGCCGGATGGATCTGGAAGGCGCAATGTTTGAAGTCGATAATGCTTCGTGCCAAAAAATCGCAGACGACGTCAAAACGCGGTTTAGGTGTTTAAGTACATCGAGGTGGCGTGTCTATAATTCCCCCTTTCCCAACGGGGTTATTCGGTTCCACACATCTGACGCCTGCGCCCCGCGCCGGCCTCGGCGGGGATAGAATTCTGTGCGGACGAGGGCTATACGCCGCCGACGCAATGCGGCAGGCCGCGGCCGACGCCGCCGCCACAGAGGCCGCGCCTCGGAAAACTGAACCCTTTATCTCCTCACGCACAAAAACCGCCTGCAACAGTTCATCGTTTTTTGCGACGCCGTCAACGCTCGCCTATTGATGGTGAGACCCAACAAGACGAAGCCGGAGGGCTACATGCGGCCTCTGACCGTCCCCGGCGGCTACCACCATGCCTTACACTGTTCAAGGACCCCGTGGCCCGGGTTCGAATCCCGGCCGGGCTATCGATAGACTCTTCTGGTTGTCGTCGGCGCGACTGGACGCTGGCCGATACCTGTTGTCGTCGGTTCTGCAGTTCCGCATATCGGCTAGAGAAGGAGAGGGGTCCCTTATGCAGACGGAAAACAGAGGCGTGAGGTGGAGAGACTCTTTGTTTTTATTTCTCAAGTGAAAACATAATGAAGGCGTTGGCGCCTCAACGACGCAAGTCCATGCGGGGGTGGGCCGTTTAAAATGATGAGATGTGTCTCCCAGGAGAGAAGGGGGCTGTGTACGCGGCCCCCGCAGTCAGCGGCGTGGGCCTAGCCAGTGGGGTAGCCCGCCGCGTGTCTCTTCGAAAAACTCCTCAAACCAATCGGGGGTTCTAAACTCGTTGACGACGTCTAGGTGGTCGTAGGGCTTGATGTCCAGCACGGGGCTTCCGCTCCACGCGTCTAGCCCCATTACCCTTAGGCGGGGCGGGTCTACCTCCACTATTTTCACGATGGTGAGGGCGAGGGGGTTGGGCCTGTTGGGGAACCGCGTGGCGAAGATGCCTACCTCGGGGAGGTCCTCCCGGCCCCAGGGCCTCAGCGTAAGCCTCGCCGCCTTGGCCTCGTGGAAGAGCCATATGACGAAGGCGTGGCTGTACTCCTCAAGTCCCCTCAGCCCCTCTACATATTCGTCGAAGATCTTTATGACGGAGACGAAGCTAAACTTATCCACTTTGTCTCTACGGGGGAGCCCCACCTCCACCACCCCTATAGGCTTTAGACAGACGGGACACGACATGGCCCTCAGATGCCGTACGTATTTAAGCTGACCTCCGACATAGACGCGGCGTCTTCTAGATACCGACGCCGCCTCCGGGCGTAGGCGACCTCCTCTCTGTCGAGATCCGCCGCGTACACGCCCGGCTCAGATCCGAACTCCGTAAGCAGGCCGTTGGGCGTCGCCACGTAAGACCCGCCCTCCGCCCTCCGGCCGTCGACGTAGCCGTAGCCCGTGCCCAACGCCGCGGCGACGTAGACAGAATTCTCAAAAGCCCTAACGACGCCGAGAGAGGCCCACAGACCCCTCCTGTCGGCGGAGACGCTGGCCGGGTTCACAATCACCTCAGCCCCCGACAGCGCCAGCCGCCTCGCCAACTCCGGATACAACAAGTCCACACATACCAGACACCCCACGGACCAACCCGCCGCCCCAAACAGCGCCAGCCGCGAGCCACGCGACACCCAACTCCTCTCCCCCGTGGCGGCCGACGGGAATATCTTCTCCCCCCACGTCAGAAGCCCCTCCCGCCCCACCACGGGACAGACGTTCTTCACCACGCCGCTTCTTTCTACAGCTACGGCGCCCCCCACCACGACGCCGCCAAACGCCGCCGCCACCTCCGCCAACGCCTCCACATACCCCCGGAACTCCTCGCCGTCCATGGGCGCGGTGCCTATCCAGTACTCAGGCAGGACCAGCACGTCGCCACGCGGCAACTTCTCCAGTAGCCACTTAACCCCCTCTACGTAGCTGTTAAACCTAGGCGTCTGGGCCAGTATAAGCCTCATGACAGCTACGGGCTCTACAAAAAGATTAGTTGCGGAAACGGCGCCGAGCGGCGCTCGCTGACAGGCCGTTGGGGCATAGGCTCAACACAGCAAGGCTTAAAATATTGCGATCGACGCTTAACGTGGCGCGTGTCGTGGTCGTCGGCGGGGGGATCGCGGGCGTGTACTTCACCAGTAGACTTCTTGAACTTGTTAAGGACGTGGAGGTGGTGCTTGTAGAGCCTGAAGATCACCACTTCTTCGTGGTGGGCATCCCCATGGCCTTTGGGGGGCTGGTGGATTTTCAAGAGCTCGTCTTCCCGCTGTCCACCCTCCGTCGGGTTAGACATCTAAAGTTCGGCGCCGCTGCCCTCTCCCAGGAGAAAGACAAGCCGTGTGTACGTGGGGCGCGGGAGGGCCGGTCTGCGGCGACTA
>JAJHQT010000132.1 GCA_020833205.1 Pyrobaculum sp. | reverse complement strand
TAATTTTGACCTCCTCCACGTCTAGACGGCGTCAGAGATATATAAGGGCTGGAGTTAGTAAACGTGTCACATGAGTTTATCGAGTTGGTGGATATGGCGGTGGAGCTTAGACTGGGCGAGTTCGTCGCGCCGTTGGTGTGGCGCTCGGAGGGCGATCTTTTTACGCTGATGGTGTCTGTGGTGTTGAGCCAAAACACAAGCGACAGAAACGCCTTTAGAGCCTTGGAGAATTTGAAAAAGAGACTTGGCAAAATCACGCCGAAAGCCCTGCTTGATCTCCCTGAGGAGGAACTGGCCGAGTTGATAAGACCCGCCGGCATGCATCGACAAAGAGCGCGTTATCTTAAGGCGCTTGCAGAGGCCTTTATAAAAAGCGACATCTCGCCAAAGAAGCTAATCGAGATGGGGGTTACGGAGGCTCGGAGGTTTCTGCTTACCCTGCCTGGAGTTGGGAAGAAGACGGCCGACGTGGTGTTGGTCAATCTCGGCCTGCCGGCGTTCCCTGTGGACACCCACATCACACGCATAGCCCGCCGGTGGGGCGTAGGCAAGAGCTACGACGAAATTAGCCGTTGGTTTATGGAGAGGCTTCCGCCGGAGCGCTACCTTGAGTTTCACCTCAAGCTTATCCAGTTCGGCCGCGACGTGTGCACCGCGAGGAGGCCTAAATGCGAGATATGTCCCATAGGGGCGCGCTGCCCCTCATACAAAGTCTCCTCTCAGACTTGAAGGGCGGGCTTCAGCCGGCAGGTCACCGGTCACAGATCGCCGCCTGCATTGGCTCGTCATCTATATATACAGAACTGGGGGTTAATATATGCCAAAAGCGGTCATTATGCTTTCAGACAACGACATCGCCCGCGCCTATCACGCCTTGGTGATTGCCCTGTCGGCCAAGGCGATGGGATACGACGTACATCTCTTCGCCACCGGGCTAGGCGCCTACATATTCAGCAAAAAGCCGAAGACTAGACTTCTCGGACTGCCCTTTTTGGCGTCGCTCTATATAAGATGGAGGCTGAGGCGGCTGGGAGCCAAGAGGCTGGAGGAGTTGGCAGAGCATTGCTTATCATCCGGCGTCAAGGTCTATGTGGATGAGCCTGTTCTGAAGATGCTAGGGCTTGAGCCTCTGCCGGGCGCGGAGGTGGCGGGGTCGCTTACGTTTCTCGCCCTTGCAAAAGAGGCGGAGCTTGTGCTGACTTTCTAACAACGATCTCGACGTGGCTGAGGCCCTCCTTGACGTCGACCACTTCAAGCCCTACATATCCGGCCGAGTTTTTCACGTCGTGTACTACATACCGCCAGCGGCTCACTATTTTAGCCTCCTCGCCGGGGCCCAGCTTAGCCGCCGCCTTAGCCAACACGGTGGCCAGCTCGGGGCAGGGCCCCCTGATCTCGTAGGTCTTCATGCGAGCTCAAGCGCCTTATCTGCGTGTTCATCCGCGGATTTCAGGCCTCTCAACACGTGGATTATTTCGCCGTTGTTGAGCACATACGTCACACGCTCGGCGGTGCCCGTCGGCCTCAAGATCCCTAGCTGCGCGGCGAGCCTCCCCTCCTTGTCGCTCAGAAGCTTGAACCGGACCTTGTGCTTCTCGGCGAATTTCCTCAACGTCTCAACGCCGTCTGTAGACACGCCGAAGACCTCGTAGCCCTTCTCGCGGAACCTGGGGTAGAGCTCGTTGAAGCGTATAGTCTCCCTGGTGCACCCCTGTGTAAAAGCCTTTGGAAAGAAATAGACGACTGCCTTCGGCACACGAGCCGGCGACACCCTCTCCCCCGTGTGCGCCTCAAGCTCCACGTCTGGAAACTCCATGGAGGTACCGAGTTGTGTATAAATAAGCGTTGCGGGTTAGCTGTGCTTTGGCTTCTCCCCGTCGGCGTGTTGGCCATATCGAGCGCATCGATACTCATCAGGCTAACCCCGGCGGACCCCGTAGCCATCACCTTCTGGAGGCTGGCGTTCGCCACGTTTATAGTCCTCGCCGCAGGAGCCGTCAAGGGGCTGGAGCTACCGCGGGGGCGCGACCTCGCGTTTTCTCTGCTTTCCGGCGTCTTCCTCGCGGTCCACTTCCTCAGCTGGATACCCTCCCTCTTCTTGACCACGGTAGCCGCCAGCACAACCCTCGTGAACATCCACCCCCTCGTCATGTTGTTCCTGTCCAAGGCCCTGGGCGAGAGGATAAACAAAACCACGGCGGCCGGCGTCCTTGCCGCAACTGCGGGCGCGCTCCTCATCACCTTCTCCCCCGGGGGGCTTCTGGGCAACCTACTCGCCATAGTCGGCGCGTTTTCGTTCGCAGGATACCTCGCCGCGGGACGCGTGGTGAGGTCCTCCGTGGGGACCCTGGGCTACGTCGCGGCGGCTTACGGGGCCGCGGCGCTTGTCACACTAGGCGTGAGTCTCGCGCTCCACACAAACCTCACCGATTACGACCCCTACACCTTCTTCATGTTTCTGCTGATAGCCTCCATACCCATGATGATGGGCCACACCGTTTTTAACTACCTGCTGGGGAGGTACCGCGCGGTGACTATCGCCGCC
>JAJHQT010000131.1 GCA_020833205.1 Pyrobaculum sp. | reverse complement strand
CCTCCGTCAATATTTGAAAGCCGTTGCAAATGCCCAACACAGGCACTCCCCTCTCCGCATCCTCGCGGACCCGCCTCACAGCGTCTGTCTGAGCGGCGATGACACCGGCCCTTAGATAGTCGCCGTAACTGAAGCCGCCTGCCAAAACCACGGCGTCGTACAAGCCGCTCTTGTAGTCCCTATGCCACACAAGCTCCCCCCTCAGCCCCACCAACTCCAACGCCCTCAACACGTCGTAGTCGCCGTTGGTTCCGGGAAACTTCAACACCGCGACTCTGTACATATCCTCACCACCTCGACCACATGTACGTTGGGGTTCCCCAGCCGCAGATCCCACGCGAGCTTCACTGCCTTCTCCCTGGCCTCGTCCTCGCTGGAGGCCTCCAGCGTCAAGACCAGGCATTTGCCAGCCCTTACATCCACGTCGAGACCGGCCCGGCTGAAGAGCTCCCTCTTTATGGTGTCGCCCTCGGGGTCTCTAACCCCGGGCTTATACGCTATGTTTAGATAAACCGAGAATTTCATAGCCTATACTCCCTAAGCCCCACGCCGGGCTCCCAGAGGAGCACCCTCCCGTCTAGGCCGTGCGCCCTCCTCCACCTGTAGACCAGCCTGGCCTTCTCCGCCTTCTCTCTCATGGCGGCCATGTACTCCGGCGACCCTATGTCCCTCCTGTAGAACAGCCCGTCGCCTTTCACAGCCGCCATACACCGCTCAGACCGGGCGTACGTCTCCTCAGGGGTGGCGCCGTGGGCGAGAACCTCAAGCGCCCTCGATCCCAAGGTGACGTAGACACCGCCTCGCTCTTCCACCGCGGAGAAGAAGACTTGACATCCCTCCCTCTTGATCACGTCCCAGTCTACAGAAACAGCGCGCCCCTTTGCCAAGTCCCTTCTGTGGGGGTAGCCGAGAGGCGCCGCCGCCTTAACGACGGCATAGCCTTCTTTAAACGCGGGCTTGGCTTTGTGGAGCTTCCCGTCGGCCGTGAGGCTGAAGAGCTCATAGACGTCCCCCTCGTAGAGGAACAGAGCATTGAGGGCCTCCGGATCGCCGAGTCTGCTGTAGTACTCAATAACCACGGGGCCTCTCGCCGTTAGCATCATCTGGCCGCTTATGACGCCGACGTAGCGTTCCCCCACCTCCGTCTGAAGCGCCTTTACGGTGGCCTCCACCGCCTTCTTCGCCTCCTCCACCTCCCCCTCCTCGAGGAAGGGCAACGGCGAGACCGTGCCCATGCCGCCACACTCCGGCCCGAGGCCGTACTCGAAGGCGTGGGGGTTGTCCTGCACAGGGGGGAAGAAGAAGAGGGTGTCCCCGTCGGTGAGCGCCTGGAGGGTGAACTCGACGCCCCGCACCGCCTCCTCCACGAGGACAGCTGTCTCGACGTCGTCGTAGTGGGACAGTTGCCTCAACACGTCCTCGGCTCCTCTCCTGTACATCTCGTCGAGCTCCAGATACTGGGCGTCGCCGTAGACGACTCTAACGCCTTTCCCCCCGGCCTGTCTAATCGGCTTTATGGCCACCGCGCCGAGGGCCTTGCTGAAGCTGTACGCCTCCTCTACGTTCTTAAACACGCCGTAGACAAGCCTCCCCGGGACTCCGTACTTCCACTGTAGCGACCTGGCGAAGTCCTTCCGCATCTCCACCACAGCCAGCTTCCTCGACGCCCCCACCACCCTAAACCCCCTCTCCCGCAGGGCGTCGGCCACCCCGGCGAAAAGCGGCTCCTCCGGCCCAATCACCACTAGGTCGGGCGAAAACTCCTCTGCAGACTTGACTACAGTCGCCGGGTCTGTAGGCGGCCCCTTGAAGACCCGCCCACCCGTCCGCCTGGCGGCCTCCGCCAAGCCTGGGTTTAAATGACCCGCTACGGCGCCTACGACGACGCCGGATTTCTCCAAAGCCCACGCAATGGCGTGTTCCCTAGCCCCATCTCCAACCACCAAGACCTTGTCCATACCTACGCGAAATTCTCAATTTAAAAGCCTATTGAAAAAATACAAGACGAGATAGGGGGTATGTGCCATGTCGTTGAATCGTTTGTTTAAAACAGCACAAAGCTTATAAGAGTGGAGGTGGCGTCTCCTATGGAACTTATATACGAGGGCAAGGCGAAGCGCGTCTACGCCAGGGGGGACAAGCTGATCCTCGTGTTTAAGGACGAGGTCACGGCCTTCGACGGAACCCGGCGAGACCAGGCGCCGGCGAAGGGAGAGCTGGCGGCGGAGCTCAGCGCCTTGTTGTTCCAGCATCTGAGGGCCGTCGGCGTGGAGAACCACTACCTGGCCCGCGCCGGGCCCAACGCGTTGGAGGTCCTCCGCGCCGAGGCCCTCCCCCTGGAGGTCATCGTGAGGTTTAAGGCCTACGGAAGCTACCTCAAGAGGATGCCCCACGTAAAGCCCCTCCAGCCGTTCAAGAGGCCCATCGTGGAGTTCCACCTCAAGGACGACAGATTGCACGACCCCCTAATCCTCCCCCAAGACGCAGTGGAGGGCGGAGTCGTCTCTGAAGAAGAGCTCAGCCAGATGACGGCGGCCGCCGTGAAGG
>JAJHQT010000130.1 GCA_020833205.1 Pyrobaculum sp. | reverse complement strand
ATTATGATGTGTCTACAGATTTTCCCACCTATCGTGTTGCCTTCGCATGTGCATTTAGCGCCGTACCAACCTACGGAGGTGTAGTACCACACATCTTGTCTCTTGGTAGACCTTACGGCGAGTCTTACGCCGACAACTTCGCCGCCTTTCTCCACCACTTCGAGAATCCTCACCGTATCTGGAGAAACGTAGAGGTAGAGATCTAAGATCTTCTCAATCCGTGTACCTAAAATCCTTGCGAGGTTTAGTAGGAAGTTTTTAACTTGGAAGTCAAAGGGCTGTTGCCGCATTTATGAACTCCTCGTCTCCCGCAATTATAGATATACGGCCATGTGGGACTAAGTCGCCTTGTATGATATACTTAAAGCCGGGGACGTATTTTCCAAACGTCAACGCCCCCGCCACGTCGAGAACCCGAAGTTTGCCTCGAAGATCTATAAAACCCCTCGCCGTGCCCTCGGCCGTGAAGATTAACTCTAACGCAGAGGTCCCCAGGCTCCTGCCCCTCAGCCCCAGACTCCTTATGACTTCACAAGTCTTCTCCGGGAAGCTGTTGCTGACGGCTACAAAGACTATGTTGCTTTTCAAGCTCCTCTCCACGGGCTTCCCGTTTTTCCGAGCTCCAAGTTCTGGACTTGCTGTATATATATCGCCGGTGGGCGGCACGGCGACTGCGGCGTATTCCAAGTCGGAGATGGAGCCTTCTTTATATCTGCCAGCGGCCAACGAGATGGAGAAGAGCGGAATGCCTGCCGCGTAGTTAAGAGAGCCGTCCAGGGGGTCTAGGACGAATATATACCTCTCGTCGCCCCATCTGTACACCCCCTTTTCCTCTCCGTATAAAACCCCGCCCTCTCTAAAGCTCTCTCTCAACATGTGGTACGCCATCTCCTCAGCGGCGAGATCCACTTCTCTAGTCACGTCGTCCTCCTTCTTAGCGACTATAGACGCGCCAGTGCCCGCTCGAAAGCTCGACATCAAAAACTGTGAAACTCTCACCACCACGGCCTCCAAGACGCCGAGCACGCCTCAATCATCTACGTTATTTAAATAATACCGGCCCCCGAACATAGACGATATATTCCAAGCCGCTCCTAACTACATGGAGAAGCTTAAGAAACGGTTTGTAATAGCGTCTGTCGGAGTTTTTTAAACTCGTATCTTTGCGTCTAGAAAGGCCTCCGTGACCCAACCCCCGCCGCCGTCGATCTCAAAATCCACTATGTAGTCCACAAACCGCGCCACGCTCGCCACGGCGTTGACGTAATCAACAACGTCGTTGCCTAGAAGCCTCTCGAGATCTCTAAGACCAGACACCGCAAACACCTTTGGCCTCATGCGCCCTGAGTATATATTGTATATAACCTCTACGATGTCTCGAAACGTCGTCGCCGCCCTTATCTTATCCTCCTCAAGCTCAGCGGGTAGCGTCGTGGGCGGGAAGAGAGATAGGTAGAAAACCTCCCGAGACGCCGCCAGCTCCTCCAGCTTCTTCGCCAGCTTTTTCCTGTCGGCACCGTAGACCCCCACTATCTGCGATCTGTAGAGCTCCTCCGCGCCTAGGAGCGCGGCGTCCTCCGGGAGCGCGGTCTTGGCCACCATAGGCTTCTTGTTGAGATAGACATAGACCAAGCCGACGCCCTCTAAAAAATCGAAAAGATACCTCTCGCTAGGCGGCGCAGACCTCGACTTGACAAGCTTAAGATACCTAACGGTGTGACCCAACGCGTTCTCCTTGTAGCTGACTCTAATTAAGTTGTCAGCTATGTAGAAAACCTGTCGGGGGACCCCCTCCACCACCGTAATTATAGGCATGTCTCTGGAGAGCTGGTAGAGAAAGCCGTGGACAAGCTCCTCCAGCTTCTCCTCACGTGGAGCAATGCCGTTGACTGTATCCACCACCAACGCGTCGTACTCATGTATGTGATCAGCTATAAACTTGGCGATGTTGCCCCGAAACGAACGAGGGAAGTCGAAGACGTAGAACTTCTCCGCCGAGGCGCCCACCCGGAGAAAAGTCCCCTTAAGACTAGCAGGCGTCTCGTTGGTGCTTATCCACAACACTCTATTCGCAACTCTGTCGGCAAGCTTCGCGGCGACGCTCGTCTTGCCGCTACCAGGAGGGCCATAAATCGCGGTAAAGCCCCTAGCCACTACATCCTGAATTATATACACATCTCATCTCAGTCACTACTTTTAAAATTTGCAACACGCCCTAAACGAGGCAGCAAGAATCCTTAACATGTAATTCTCCAAAATCCCACTGGCCCTCTTCACCAACCTCTCTGGGGCGCCCCGCTCCTTAGCCATAGGAGGTACCACGTAGGCACCCCGCTGCGTCAACACAACCCCGTCGGCAGAGATGTTAAACAAACCAGCGTTAAAAAACTCCCCCAAAAGACAGCCCAGACACGTATAGAGACGGCGATGCAGATACACAACGATCTCATCATCAATACGAAACTCCACACAATCACTACATTCACCCCCCTCTCCACACCTCATGGCATACACAGCGCCGCCATCAACCACAACCACATGATACTCGCC
>JAJHQT010000129.1 GCA_020833205.1 Pyrobaculum sp. | reverse complement strand
TAGAGGACGAGTATGTCTTCGGTGGATAGCTTCTTACCCTCTCTAATCTTGCTCAAGACGTGCTCCACAGCCATCTTCAACGCATCGTAGGCAACGCTGGAGGCATCAGCCACGAGACCGCCTCCAGTCAAGTATAAAAACGTTGTGCGTAATAGTTGCCTAGGCTGGTGGATTGAAATTATTCATGAAGCTAGTTGTTTAGTTGTATGGCCATGTTGCTCTACGGTATCTCTTGTGGCTTGCTCGGGGGCGTCCCTTTGATGTTTCTCTGGATTTTCCACTTGGACTATTACCGCGTCGTTTCTCCGTCTTTGTAGCTTACTTCGCTGTGGGATTGGTGCTCGAAAAATATTTATGGAAAAGTCGTAAACGTTGTTTATGGATACCTATCAGATACTGCAGACGCTACATGTATTGTTCGCCACTGTTTGGGTTGGGGGTCACATAACTCTGTTAATGGCGTACGGCGCCGAGCTCAAACGCGGCACCACGAACCCTCTTCTGGACTTTGAGCGTCGGTACGAGAAGATTGGGCTACCCTCGCTTATTTTCGCGGCGGCCACCGGCGTGGCGATGCTATACGTCGGGTGGGGGAGGTGGCCTATGGCGGCGCATATAAAGATGGGTCTCTTTGTCATCCTAATTCTGATCGCCCTACACGCGCGGCTACGCCTAATACCTAGGCTCAAGAGGGGTAAGGACGTGGGGGGCCTGCTCCTCCTCCACGTGGCCGCCGTCACCGCGATCTCCGTAGCTTTCGTGGTGCTGGGGGCGGCCATAAGGTTCGGGATGCCTCTCTAAGTCTTTTGGTAGCCTTTCAATTGCACATATTGTCCTGTGGCGGCCGAGAGCCGCAACTGCATGAGGCAGGTGCCGATTAGCGGACGGGGGATGAGGTTGGTTTATGCGGTTAACCAGAAGTCTTTCCCCACGGCGGGGGTCTTTTATGCCATGAGAAACGGGTGGACCTATCTGGTGGCTGGCGTAACCGTGTTGGTGTATATCATATACATCGCCATGGCTGTCTGGACTTTTTACAACCTGCCGCCCATACCCGAGAAGGTGGTGACTAAGAGCGGCCAGCTCCTCTTCACAGCTCAAGACGTCATAGAGGGCAAGATCTTGGCTCAGAAATACGGGTTGCTGGACTACGGCTCCTTCTTGGGCTTCGGCGGCTACTTCGGCATAGACTACACCGCCTACACTCTGAAGTTCTACGTAGACAAGGTCAAGGAGCTCAGAGGGCTCTCTCTGTCGGACGCCGACGTTAAGCAACTCATAACCCCCCAGCTCACCGCAAGGTCCTCCTCAGTTTTTGCGCCGGCCTCTGGCGTGGCGGTGGTCAGCGACGAGTTCGGGAGGGCCTTCGGCGAGGCTGTCAAGTTTTACGGGGAACTGTTTGGCCCCAGGTCGGAGTCCATTGGCCTAAGGCCGAACCTCATCACGAACCAGGAAGAGGTCAGGAAGATCGTAGCCTTCTTCACGTGGGGCGTCATGATTGCGATGGCTAACTACACCAACGGCTTTCCATATCTGCCAGGCATATTGGGCCCCAACATCCACGTCACGGTGGCCACGTGGGCCACCTTCTTCGTGATGCTTCTGGTCATCATGCCCCTTGCGGGATACGTCATCATGAAGTTCCTCGACTATTGGAGAGAGCCGAGGGTCACGCTTCGGCTTCCGCCTCCCGGCCCCGCCCAGAGGCTCGCCCTCCTGGGCTTCATGCTGGCGGTTCTGGGCCTCTCCGTGCAGGGGCTCCTCGGCGGCTACCTGATGCATAAATACACAGAGCCGGCGGAGCTATACGGCATCTCCGGCATAAACAACATACTGCCCTTCAACGTGGCCCGCGGCCTCCACTACAACCTAGCCATCCTCTGGATCGCCGTCTCCTGGGTCTCCTTCGCCCTCTTTGTGTTGCCCTACCTCGGCGTCCAGCTCAGCAGGGCAAGGGCCCTCGCCATACTCGGCGCCGGCGCCGTGACCGCCCTCGGCATATTGCTAGGCCTGTGGGCCTCCTACCTCCGCCTCCTTCCTGACCCCATCTGGTTCATCGTAGGGTCGCAGGGGAGGCCCGTCATAAGCCAAGGCACCCTCTGGCTGTTGCTGATCGCGGCCCTCTTGTCCTATCTATCGCTAACGGTGTGGAGGGCCTCCAAGACCTCGCCCGAGCCCATACAGCCCCTTGTCAAGATCCTGGCCATCGCCCTTGGCGGCACAGCCTTCGGGGCCTTCATGGGGGCCCTCCCCGTGGTGACGCCGTGGCGGCACTTCACCATCGATGAGTACTTCCGCTGGATCATCATCCACGCCTTCGTGGAGGGCTTCTGGCCCGCCATCGTCATCCCCATCCTCTTGATCCTCCTCGTCATAGCAGGCATGGCGTCTCCGAGATGGCTGTGGCGGCCGCCGGCATCGACGCAACACTTGAAATAGCGACGGACATGATAGAGACCGCGCACCCACCCGGGAGGCCAGTCTCTGGATGTGCGTTGGTGCGGTGATGTCCACGCTGGAGGTCATACCCCTCGGCTTCCTAATCGCACCCACCG
>JAJHQT010000128.1 GCA_020833205.1 Pyrobaculum sp. | reverse complement strand
ACGTAGTCGAGACCCAGCTTCCTCAAGGTCTCCCTCGTCGGCACGCCGTTTCTGTCCCAGCCCCTAATCTCGTAGTAGTAGTCGAGTAGCTTGTTGTAGCTGTCGTAGTCCAGGTGGGCCCCCTTCAACGGGCCTTTAGTTAATGGTTGCTTAAACCACTTAGCAGGCGGCATGTCGAGCTCTCTGCTCCACCAGCCGTATTCTCTAATCCAAAAAGCCCTAATCAACGCGTATATGCGGTCGCCCACTTCGTTGAAGTAATCCGGCGTGGCGTCTACGCCCGTCGCCGCCTTGAAGAGCTTGGGGTACCAATCCAGCGAGAGCCCGACCTCGACCCAAGGGAGACGGCATCCGACGAAGGTCTCGAACCAGCCGCCTCTTATACGTTGAAGCTCCACCACTTTAGCCGCCTTCTCCCTCGTGTAGCCGAAACGATCTGTGCGGACCTCCCAGGCTATTACCCACGCGTCTTTGTGATGTGCGCCTATGGGCGACGTAGCGTAGGCCAGCGCCATGGCAGGCGCCGCGTGGCAGTCGTAGGCGCTGACCTCAAGCCCCTTTGTGTGGATGGCGAACTCCTCTCCGCCTATCCTCTCGGCGATGTGTTTAACTCCCTCTGCCAGCAGGTCGCCGACCCCTCTTCTGTAGGCTATGTCGTAGGTCAGTTGCTTAGCCGTCTCGTAGTCGCCCCACTCTACCACGAAACCCAGCTTCTCGCCGTATCCCCTTTCGCTGGCCTCCATGACGTACCCCAATACGTTGCCAAGCGAAATCGTGTCTATGCCCATGGTGTCGGCGATGCGGTTCAGCTCAGCCACCTTATAGAGGTCCCCTATCCCTATGTTGCTGCCTAGCATGGCTAAGTTCTCGTAGTCCACCTCGGCGGAGCCGGACTCCGCGGGGACCCAGTGGCCACAGGCCATGAAACAGAGAGGACAAGATTTTAGATCTGTCTCGAATTTCTCTACCATATTGCCGCCTATCTTTGCAAACTCTTCAAACTGCCCCTCTGAGTAATTATAGGTGGGCAACACACTGGCCTCTTGAGCCCACTCGATTGTTGAGGTGGTGCCCTGCCTCATCCAGAAGCCGTAGCTGGGGCTCGAGCTACCTTCCTTAACCGCCTCCACGGCCAGTCTCTGATAAGTGGCCTTATCTGCAATGGATATTTCGTCCTTGCCCTTTACAACCACTGCCTTCAACAGCTTGGACCCCATCACGGCGCCCATGCCCGGCCTCCCGCCGGAACGGCCTCTGTGGGAAACAACCGTGGCGTAACGCACCAAGTTCTCTCCAGCTGGCCCAATGGTTATCACGGCGGCGTCCCGGCCGTGTATTTTCTGCAACTTTTCCTCAACAGACCAAGCGTTCAGTCCCCAGAAATCTCTGGCGTCTAGAATCTCGACTTTCCCATCCTCGACGTATATGTAAGAGGGCTTCTCCGCCCTACCTTCCATCACCAAGGCGTCGTAGCCAGCCTTGCGGAGGTTCACGGCGACCCAAGTGCCTATGTTCCCGTCGCCGTAGCCTCCCGTCAACGGGCTCTTGGCCGCCACTACTAATTTGCCGAAGTTAGGACCTGGCAATCCCGTGAGAGGACCTGCGGCGAGTATGAGTTTGTTATGTGGCGAGAGGGGGTCGACACCTGGCGATAATTCATCCCAAAGGATCTTGGCGGCGAGTCCGCGTCCGCCGATAAAGGCCTTGGCGACGGCGGCGTCGAGCTCTTGCACAACTATTTTCTTCCTGGTGAGATTCACTCTAAGTATCCTGCCTTGCCAGCCAGGCATGTATTTAGCAAATATAGATATATTTAAGTCTCCCCCACCTGCCATGGACTTAGTGTTGTTCTTCGAGGTGCATCAGCCGCGCCGCATCCGGCCGGACCTCTACCGCGTATATCCGAGGAAGCCCGTCGACTTTGAGATCTTCTATGAGGAGCTCAACAAGGCGGTTTTTGAAAGAGTCGTGGAGAGGGTGTACCGCGGGGCCACCAAAATAATCCTAGAGGCGGCTCGGGAGACGCCTGGGTTTAAAGTCACCTTCAGCGTAAGTGGGCTGGCGCTGGAGCAGCTCAGAAGGTGGGCCCCCGACGTGTTGGAGATATTACAGGAGCTGGCGTCTAGAGAAGCGGCAGAGTTCACAGCGCAGACCTACTTCCACAGCCTAGCCTGGTTCGTGGACCGGGGCGAGTTCAGAGAGCAGGTGGAGATGCAGGTGGAGGCCGTGGAGGAGCTCATAGGCTACAAGCCGCGCGCCGCGGAGAACACAGAGTTCATCTTCAACAACGACGTGGCCTGCTTCCTGTACTCCATGGGCTTCTCCACCGTCTTGACAGAGGGCGTGGACTGGGTGCTGGGGTGGAGATCTCCCAACTACGTGTACCGAGCGTGGGGGTGCGACGCCAGGGTGTTGGTGAGGAACTACCGCCTAAGCGACGACATCGGTTTTAGATTCGGCGCCAGGTGGTGGGACCAGTGGCCTCTCACCGCCGACAAATACGCCGCGTGGCTGGAGGCGACGCCGGGAGACCTCGTCTTTATAGCGGTCGACTACGAAACCTTTGGAGAAC
>JAJHQT010000126.1 GCA_020833205.1 Pyrobaculum sp. | reverse complement strand
CGGGCTTCTTAGCCGCCGCCGTCTTCCTCGCCCTCGACCTCTTCCAAGCAGAACCAAAAGACGCCGCGCTAGTCACGGCGGCTGCCCTCGCCGCATCGCCAGTATTCCAAAAGCTGAAGGAAAGATGAACACGCCAGCTCTAACTCGTACATGTAGAGGGCGAGGCGATAGGCCCCCCAACGCTGAAGGACTTTGAAAAGAAGGTCGAGGTGAGCGGCAGGTAGCACGTGGTGAAGGTGATAGGTGGCGGGGCCGAGTTTGACGAGGGCAGGAGCGGCAAGACTCTGCTGAGGATTAAGATTACGGCAGAGGTAGACGGCGTAAGGAGCGACGACGAGATAACATACGGCAGATACAGTAGAAACAACGCTTTGGGCTTCGCCGCGGCGAGGGCCGACGCCCCCGGCGGCAAGAAGGCAGACGCCGAGAGGCTCGCCGCCGTGATAAAGGCCCTAACGGGGAGGGAGCCGAGGATAATTGAAAGGAGCGACGGCACCATAGAAATCATATGTAGCAGAGCGCACCTAGACGGCCTCAAGCGCTACGCCGAACTTGCAGACACCGTGGGGAGGTGGCTGGAGGCGACAAGCCGCCGATGACCAACCCTTTTATACAAACCTCAACGTTTTGACAAAACGCCTCTAGCAGGCGGAACGCCAGTTCAAAACAGAAACCAGACGTAGCGGGCTTATAAATTTTCAGGGAGAGAAAGCTGTGCCTTGAGTTTTATTAACCGCATATACTCCTCCTCCATGCCGAGTTTCTTTGCGGTTTTAAGCGCTTTGACGAGTTTCTTGCCAAGTCTCATCGCGATTTCTGGGTTCTTCTGCACAACGCCAGCCTTCACCTTCTTTACGTAGTCTTCGACGTCTTTAATGACTGCTGAGACCTCCTCTGCGGCGAGTTCTATCTCTACGTCGTCAAAAGCCGCGTTACTGCTTTTCTGGACGTTTACAGTCAATACTATAGGCTCTACTAACAACTTCTCTCTCGGCCTCTCTAAGTTGTACTTACCCAATAGGTACCCGGCTATTAAGTACCGCACAAGTTCAGAAACCCCGTCTAGCCCCTCTCTTTTGGCTAAATCCTCCAGAACAGCCTTCACCTTCTTATGGACGCGTACAGACACTATTGCTCCTTCTTTGTCGGGGGCCCTAAACAAGTCGTTATAGGTTAAGTCGAACTCTCTCACGACTTCATTCATGTACATCCCCCACCTGGAGTTATATACCTCTAGCACCTAATTTCCATATTTATAATATGCATCAAGACGTTTACACAAGGGTTAACCGCCGGCCTTATATACCACAATTTAAAAACTCCTCTGCGGCCCCCTCCGTGATAAGTCTATTGGTCACCCTGCCGTTTATAGGACTCGCCGCCGCCGGCCTCGTCAGAGAGTATTTGTTCTGGAGAAGCCCCGAGCCCCGCCTGCCGCAAAGCTGTAGAAAGATCACCGTAGTGATTCCAATGAGGGGGGTCTACCCCTGGACTGAAGACAACCTGAGGGCTATAACGTCGCAGAAGACACGTGCGGAAGTAGAGTTTCTTTTCGTAGTGGATTCACCAGAGGACCCCGCCTATGCGGTCGCGCAGAAGTTCGGCCGCGTGATTTTAAGCGGCGGCGAGGGCAAAAGCGCCGCACTTGCGGCCGGCTTAAAAAATGCAGACGGCGACTGCACGGTCTTTGCCGATGACGACATTAAGCCAAGTCCGCTGTGGCTTGAGCTTATGACTACGCCTCTCTCCGCCTACCACGCAGTCACGACGTATAGATGGTACTTAGGCCGAGGTCTTTGTCATAAGGTGAGGCTCGCCATCAGCAACATGGGCTTCCCCGCTATGCTCGACAAGAGGTCGAGGTTTGTCTGGGGCGGCTCCACCGCCTTTAAAAGGGAATTCGCCGACAGGGTTAACCTAGCCAATAGATTGCCTAAATACGTCAGCGACGACTACGCCGTGTACTCCGCCTTGAAGGAGATAGGCGGCTTCATCTGGTTTTCAAAAGGCGCAATTGCCCCCACCCCCGACCCCCAGTGCAGATTAGGCGAGGCCTTTCGCTGGGGCATACGGCAGATCCTCATGGTCAAGTGGCACGCCCCCAAGGGGTGGTACGCAGGTCTCGTAATCTACACCATGGGCTTCCTCCTCTCGATCGCCCTACCTTTGCTTGGGACGTTGCTGTCTGACCCCTGGTTGCTGACTGGATTAATACTCCATCCGCTTAACCTCGTCAAAGACGTTATCAGAGCTAGAGGAGTGAGAAGACACGCCGGCATCCCTGTCAAGATGCGCGACGTTGTGGCCGCCTGGGCCGTCGGCAACTTCGTCATCCCCCTAGCCGTGTGGGCTTCCGCGTTTGTTAAATGTATAAATTGGAGGGGGAGGAGGATATGCCGGTGATAGACTTCTATGTCATTTGGTCCGCGTTGAGGGGAGTATTTATCCTCGTTGCTGAGCTGCTGGGAGTGCTGGGGCTTGGGGAATGGGGCGGCCGCGTGATGGCGGCCCTGCTCTTCGCCACATTTTTCTTTCTCGCAGGCGCGTTTAAAAAGACTAGGAAAGTCGTTGGCATCTTATTAGCGGTCTTCATAGCTTTGGCGGTGATGCTGGC
>JAJHQT010000020.1 GCA_020833205.1 Pyrobaculum sp. | reverse complement strand
CGCCTTCACCAACCTGTCCAGCTCCCCGCCCACCATCTACCTAAATGAGCATCTAATCGACGACGAGGAGGTTGTTGAATACCTAATCATCCGCGAGTTGATACACATAAAGCTCAACATGTACCCTTCGAGATACGGCGTGCCAAGCTTGTCCTACGCCGAGAAGTTCAACAGCATTCTCCACTTCTTTATACCAAAGGAGAAGGTTGAGGAGATTAGGGGAAAAATGGAGAAAAACTGATAGAGGTGAACCGGAGGCTTCGGCAACCTCTTTTTCCTCTTTTTTATGGGGCCTTCTGGCGCCGCCTCGTGCTCCGCGAAGGGCTCCTCCGGTAATGTGGACAAAGGATGGAGAAAAAAAGAGACTTATTCGCCTGCAGGTAGATCCCTACGGGTACAGAGTGGCAGGCGTAATTCTCCCTGTAAGGAAATACCTGCAGGCGTTTGCTCCTCAGACCTTTTCACACAGCGGGACGACCTCTGCGGTCAGCTCCACGTGGTGTATCCTGGCAGGTATCCCTGTGGCTCTGTATCTGTCAGTCTTTACCTGTGGAGAGAAGGCTTAAATAGCGAAGCAAAAGAAGAGACATGGATAGGACAGTTCAACATGCGCCTCGGCGTTTAACGTGTTATGGATAGAAACATAGAAAGAAAAGAACGTCTAGAGCTTGCGCTGAGGCCTGTTGAGAAGCCGCCGACCTTGGAGGAGGTGCTTGAGCAAGTCTCCACCCGCGGCGTTTTGCGGGGGCCGGTGGACTGGGTATTCCCGGCGTGGATGCTGTACGTCGAATACGCGACGCAGAGGATTATAGAGACGTTTCAGCTCACAGAGGAAGAAAGGAGCCAGCTCCTTGACTTCAGAGACACGATGAAGCGACTACTGCTGGAGGCGTGGATACAGGCCAAGGAGAAGCTAACCTCGATATATAAGGCCGTTGTAGAGGGCACATACAGAATAGAGGGCAAGAGGCTCTACGTGCCAGACGGTACGTGGATGTATATAAACGAAAAAACCGCGCCAAAAGTCCACATTTACGGCATTAGCGCAGAGACATGTTTTCCAGACATATTAAAGCTTCCGCATAAGAAACTCGAATTACTTCAGTTAGGGTGGAGGGCTAGCGATGAAGGTATAACAGCGAACCAACCTGCCATGGGCACTTCGCAACCTTGGCAACTGTTTGCTTGGATAGCGACAAGACCTGGCACACTTTATATACATATTGGAGGTGTCAACCTAACACGGAAAGGAGTTAGCGTGATATTAAATATGAGAGCAAAAGATTGGAAACAGAAATGGAGCAAAGACGAGGCTATAGACCACGTTATGAATTATCTCAAGCTTGGAGAGTGGACGCCAATATTTACAATGTGGTTAGGAGATGGCGAATCAAGGCTAAACGACGTTTTGTACGGTAGGTATAAACTTGTAATTGCATCTAAGCAACCTTGGCGACTGGGCCCAATGGCTGGTCGAGGAGCGGCCTTAATTGCCAGAGGCAGAAAGACCTTTGAAAAGCTTAGAGAAGTTGCTGGTACGTATGGTACATTACTTGATCTGTTAGGTTCGCATAAGTGGGTTTCCGTAAAACTCGTTACTGATGATGTCTTCAGAGCTACATACAAGAGTAAGAAGAAGAGATATATAGATGTTCTTAGAAAGATGTACAATACGGCAAATGATATAATAAACATATCAAACAAACGGAAGACCAGGTCAAAGATAGGCAAAACAGTAACTATAGCAGGAGTAGAAATGTCGTTTTGTTTGTGGGGCAGAGGTTCGCTCTTTGCTAGGCGTTACGTTAGCGACTCTAAGAGAGCGCTTAATATTGCGTCCAGGCTAGAGACGGTAGACATCGCGCCAAATGTACTCAGATCAGGCGACAAATTTGTAGTATATGTCAACATGTCTGATCTCCTAAAGTTAGCTGAAAAAGATGAAACCATCAGAACAGCAATGATAATGTATCTTGCCGATAAGGTAAAAAACGGAACACCGAGGCAAAGAGAAATCGCTAACAGACTTATGAAAGAATACCCCCTTTTTAACCGTTTCATTGTTGGCACAGACCCCTATGCCCAGCTTCGTGCGTGATCTCTTTAGCCAGCCTCTCCGCGAATAGAGGGCCGCGGAGCCTTGCCGTAAACACCACGGCTGTCCTTAAGGCCGGTTGCGCCAGGCCGAAGAGGAAGTTGAAGCCTGGGTAGTAGCCGTCGCAGTCGAGCACGTACACCGTCGGCGTGGAGACGCCTGCGGCAAGCGCCTCCACCGCCACATCGGCCCGGCACTGCCCCCGCGACCTGTCTAAAAACTTCGACAAGTCCAGGACCGCGGTCCTCCAGGTCACGTCGAATTCCGGGATGTCTACGGGAGGCAGATGCGGCGGGATGTAAACCGTCAGCTTAGCCTTCATTTCTGTAGACTAGGTACTGGGCGGCGGGGCACGCCGCGCTACAGAGAAGACAGCCTATGCACTTATTCTCGTCTACCTCAAACCTCCTGCCTGGGCCTGTCCTCTTCAACGCGCCGGTGGGGCACCAGTGAACGCAGAGGTCGCAGTCGCCGCATATCGCAGAGCGCACCAACAGACCGGCGGCGTCCAGCGCCGTCTTGCCGTCTCCGGCGGAGATAGCCCAGCCGCTCCCCCTCCGCTCAAGCTTCACGACGCTCCTCTTGCCTCTGACCACATATTCGCCCTCTACCGTGCCTAACATCTTCAGCAGATGCCGCAGAGTTGCGGGGTCGGGCTCCGCGTCCATCTCGACCCTCACCTCGCCTCCATCAACTCTGAGCCGGACGGGGAGCTCTGCCCCCTTCTCTCTTTTCACCCACCTCGCCATGTCGCCCGGTATCCTTCCACGCCACCGCCAGAGCCCCATCTCCACTTCTTTCTCGGAGAAGCGGTACCTCAACGCTGTCTCCATCTTCTCGTATACGTCTGGGTAGCTCCTTTTTACTAGGTCGAGCTCAGCCAGCTCATTCGCCGGACACACGACGCAACCGAGTCTGTCGAACCCCCTCTCGTAGGCCGGGTTGTAGGGGAGCTTATGCAGGTATATATACAGCCACACCTCCAGCGCCGTCCACTCCTGGAGCGGCGCCGCGACGACGGAGCCGGCCACCCACTTGCTCTGCGACACCTTGGGCAACCTGGCCCTGAGGAAGGACTCAGCCCCCCTCTGCCCCACTACGCTTATGTAGCCCTGCGGAAACTTGGCCTTGAGCACCTCCGTGGTGGGGCCCAGCTTAATCACCTTGCAACACCATCGGTAGTCTCTCGCGGGCGGGCCGAAGAGCTTCATGGCGCGCCAGAAGCGGTCGCCGGCTGCTCCCACGATCACCTCTACGCCGTATTTCTCCCGTATCGCCTCTAGGTTTTTATACGTCTCAGGCGGCTCAAGCCCTGTGTCGTTGAAGTAGACGTAGAACTCCAAGCCGCTCCTAGCCACGAGGTCCAGCGCCACCAGACTGTCCTTCCCGCCAGAGTAAGACACCACGATGGGCTTTTTGTACTTCTCAGCCACCTCTCTTATGAACTTCACGGCCTCGCTGGCGAGCTCCTCTATGTGCTCTCTGTTTAGCTCAGCCACCTCGCTGAAAGTAGAAGGGCGCCCGGGCGGCAGAGGCGTCTTCGCCCTCCACGACTTAATCACGTGGAGCCTCCCGCCTCTGAAGAGCTTGGCGACGCCGTGGATCCTGCCGTCTTTGGTGGCCAGCGCGACGTGGCGGAACTTCTCCCTGGGCAACTCGCCCTCGAGTATTCTGTCTGGGTGTATGTCATATCTCTCGGGCAACTCCGACATGTCCACCACGGCCCAGAAGCCCAGCCGCTCTTGAAGCATCGTGGCGACGCCTTCGTAGAGCGGCCGAAACCTCCACCGCCTCTTCACCACGTCGTAGAACCTATGCCCCACCGTCCTCCCCCTCACCACAACTTCGTCGGCCTGGTCTGCGTAGCCGGGGATTTTGTTGAGCAAAACCACCTCGTCCCTTGGGATCAACCTCTCCGCGAGCTTAACGTCGCCGAACTCGTTTATCACGGCACCTCTCGTAATTTCTATATCTGCAGAGAAGGCGGGACGGGGGTCTGCGGGTTGTGTAAGCTTCACCTCGGTAAAAACGTCGCATTTCGAAGCGATCTTCCTCGCGTCGAGCACCGGGAGATTCAGCTCTGTACACCAATAAAGAGGCACAGGCTCTACGCGAGCTGCAGTAATAAGTTTTATGATATATTCTATATAGCTGGAAAGTTTTATAAATAGGAAGATTCTAGCCTTTATGCGTTCGGGGAAAACAACCACCCAGTAATCCTTGACTCCACGCTTAGAGAAGGCGAGCAGACCCCCGGCGTTGTGTTCTCTGAAGAATGGCGCGTCAGAATCGCCAAGGCCCTCTCAGACATCGGCGTCGGCATGATCGAGGTGGGGGACCCCAGCGTGGCGCCCGACATAAAGTCGGCCATTAAGAAAATCGTCCAGCTTAAGCGCCAGGGAGAGATCAGAAGCCACATCGTCGTGCACAGCCGCGCCGTGAAGCAAGACCTGGAAAACGCGGCCTCTCTAGAGCCTGACCGCGTCGCTGTGTTCTACGGCGTCAGCGACATCCACCTCAAGTATAAACACAGAAAGAGTAGGGAAGAGGCGCTTCAGATAATCGCCGAGATGGTCTCCATGGTCAAATCGCACGGCGTCGCGGTGAGGTTCACCGCGGAGGACGCCTCCCGCGCCGACCTGGACTACTTGATACAGGTTGTCAAGACAGCCTACGAGGCGGGGGCGGATAGAGTCAGCATTGCTGACACGGTGGGTGTCTTTACGCCGGACAGGGCCAGAGAGGTGTTTGCCAAAGTCAAGGCGGTCGTGCCCGGCGTTGGGCTGGACATACACGCCCACAACGACTTCGGCATGGCAGTGGCCAACAGCCTTGCCGCGGTGGAGGGCGGCGCAGACGTGGTCCACACCACAGTTAACGGGCTGGGCGAGAGGGCCGGCATCACGCCGCTACAGGCCTTTGCCGCCGCTTATTACTACCACAAGGGGGCGAGGCTCATCAAGCTGGAGAAGCTCCCAGAGATCACAGCCATGGTGGAGGCCGCCAGCGGCATCACGGTGATGCCCACCTTCCCCGTAGTCGGCGAGAACGTCTTTACGCACAAAGCCGGCGTCCACCAAGCCGGCGTGTTGGCCAACCCAGAGACCTACGAGCCCATCCCGCCGGAGGTGGTGGGGCGGAGCCGCGACTTCTCGCTTGACAAATACAGCGGGAGGAAGGCCATAGCGTATAGGCTAGAGCGCATGGGCATCTCGGTGCCCCCCGACGTCTTGGAGAAGGTGGTGGAGGAGGTGAAGCGTAGCAACGCGAGACGTCTAAGAGACGAAGACTTGCTTGAGATCTTGGAGAAGATCACCAATACGCCTTACAAGGCCCGGGTTAACAAACACATCGAGGCGTACGTGTGGCTGAAGGTGGCCAACAACGTCTACACCACGTCGGTGGCCAGACGCGTGGCCGCCCTGCGCAACGTGGCGTCTGTGTCTGAGGTGACCGGCGACTACGACATAGTGGCTAGGGTAGTCGCTGAGAACACAGAAGAGCTGAACCAGGTGATTGAAAACATACGTGAGATAAAGGGGGTCGTGTCTACCTTGACAAGCATAGTGCTCAAGGAGCTTCCAGTAAACCACCGCTAGACTGCATATCAGAGTGGGTATTTCTATAGATCAATATATTTAAGGCTGGTGTTAAGGTAGGTTATGCGTCATTTACTCACGTTGATGGAATACAAACCACATGAAGTTGAGTATCTTCTACGTATGTCTAGAGACTTCAAGACGCGGTTTATGGCGGGGGAGGTCTACACTCCGCTTTTCCCCGGCCGAATAGTTGTTCTCTACTTCGAGAAGCCCAGCACACGCACTAGACTTTCGCTCTCGGCGGCCGCGGCCCAGCTGGGGATGCACCCCGTCGCCACTTCGCCAAACGAACTTCAAATTGGCAGAGGCGAAACCGTGGCCGACACCATGAGAGTGTTTTCGCGATACGCCGCCGCGGTCACCGCCAGGGTGTATAAACACGAGACTTTGGAGGAGATGGCTAAATACAGCTCCATCCCGGTGATAAATGCCCTATCCGACAGACACCACCCCCTCCAAGCCCTCGCAGACGCCCTCACGCTCTGGGAGCGGACAGGCAGACTCCACAACGTCAAGGTGGCATTCGTGGGCGACGTGTCGAATAACGTGGCCACCAGCCTCGCCGTGGTGGGCGCAAAGCTGGGGTGGGAGGTTAGGCTGGTGGGCCCAAAGGAGCTGTGGAACACGAAGTTGCTTGACGAGCTTTCGGAAGATCTGGCGAAGACAGGAGCCCGGATCTACTTTACAGATTCCATAAATGACGTGGCGGGGGTAGACGGCGTGTACACAGACACGTGGGTCTCCATGGGCTTCGAGAAGGAGGCCGAGGAGAGGAGGCGCCTCCTCTCGCCCTACCAAGTAAACCAGAAAGTGATGGAGCTGGCAGGCAAAAGGGCCATCTTCCTACATTGCCTGCCGGCGCGTAGAGGAGAGGAAGTGACGGACGACGTGATAGACGGGCCTCAATCCGCCGTCTGGGACCAGGCCGAAAACAGAATGCATACGGCAAAGGCAGTTTTTGCCTACCTCTTAAGATAAGTAGGGGCGGGGGTCGACTATTTTCCCTTCGAGCGCCGCCGCGGCGGCTGTGGCCGGGTTTGCCAGGTAGACCTTGGAGTCTGGATGCCCCACCCTCCCCTTGAAGTTGCGGTTGCTTGTGGAGACTACGACCTCGCCGGGACCTGCTACGCCGAAGTGTCCGCCGAGGCAGGGGCCGCATGTGCCGTAGGTGACTACACAACCTGCCTTGGTCAATATGTCGATGTAGCCCAGCTCCATGGATTTTCTAAATACCGCATAACTCGCCGGAATGGCTATACACCTGCTCTTGACGCGGCCTCTCTTCAAGATCCGCGCCGCCGCCTCCATGTCGCTCAGCCTCCCGTTGGTGCACGAGCCTATGAAGACTTGGTCTACCTCCACCCCCTCCACCTCTCTTACGGACTTGACGTTGTCCACGCTGAAGGGCGCCGCCACCAATGGCTCTAGTCTGTCCAGCTCCACCGTGTACCTCTCGGCGTACTCGCCTGGAGCAAGCTGAGGCGGTTTATACGTAACGTCTCTCTCCCTCTGCAGGTAGTCCACAGTAACTTCGTCTGGCACAAACATAAGCGCGTCGGCGCCCATCTCGGTGGACATGTTGGCCACTGTGGCTCTGTCTTCCATGGGGAAGGCCTTGGGCTCCTTCACATACACCTCGACGGAGTAGCCGTTGAAGCCCTCTGCGCCGAATTGGCCGAGGAGGTGAAGCGCCACGTCCTTCCCCACGACGCCCTTCGGGAAGTGTCCCTCTACGTCTATTCTAAACGGCGTGGGCACCACAACCCAGGTCTTGCCCAGCTTAAGGGTGGCCGCTATGTCTGTGGCCCCCATCCCGTGGGCAAAGGCCCCCAGGGCTCCTGCGGTGTTGGTATGAGAGTCGGCGGCGAAGATGATCTGCTCCGGCATGGCGTATTTCTCCAGAATTATCTGGTGGAGAATCCCGCCCCCAACGTCGTAGAAATGAGGCAGACCAAGCGTCTTCACGTGTTTCCTAATGTAGACCATGATCTCCGCCGCCCTCTGTGTAGGAGGCGGTGACAGGTGGTCAAAGGCCACCACTACTCTATCTTTGTCGAAAACCTCCACCTTGCCCATGTTCTCCAAAACCTCCAACACGTGGTAGCCGGTGAGGTCGTGGAAGCCCACTAAATCCGGCACCACCTCCACCACGTCGCCCGGCGAAGGCGTCTTCCCCAGCTTTTTAGAAAATATGTATTCGGTCCACGTGGGCATATAGGAAAAACGTTGTATATATAAAAAGAGTTACCCTATTTTCAACGCGGCGTTTACCGCCGCGTAGGCGTCCACAAGCCCGTAGCCGCTGAAGACGTCGAAGCCGGGCGGGCCTATGTCCTTAGCCGTAGAGGTCAACACTTGGTACATCTCGTCGGGCGTCAACGGCCTTAGGCCTAAGGCGGATCTCACGGCTTGTATCAACGCCACCACACCTGTGACGTGGGGCGTCGCCATGGAGGTGCCAGACATGTAGGCATATCGTCCGCCTGGGTATGTGGAGAGTATGTTGACGCCGGGCGCCGCCACGTCCACCTCGGGGCCGTCGCTAGACCAGGTGGGCACGTTGTAGTTCTGGTCGACGGCCGCCACCGCAATCACCCAGCTGTACTTCGCCGGGTATGCGACGTTGTCTGTGGTGAAGTCGCCGTCGCCTGAGTTTCCGGCGGCTACTACCTGTATGGCGCCTTGTTGGTAGGCCCAGTAAGACGCGTCTCTGAGCACCGAAGAGTCTGAGGGGCCGCCCAGCGACATCGACAGTATTTTGACGCCGGCCTTCACGGCCTCCACTATGCCCTCTGCAATGTCGCTGTAGTAGCCGCTTCCGGAGTCGCTTAAGACCTTGACGGCCACCAGCCGGACTTTGGGCGCCACCCCCGCCACGCCGACGTTGTTGAGAGAAGCCGCGATTATGCCGGCGACGTGCGTGCCGTGGCCGTTCCTATCTGCGCAATTCGCCAAGTTTGTGCCTTTGTAAAGCCTTGTCCCCACGGTGTATATACAATACACCACTTTTCCGTAGAGCTCTGGATGTTTGTAGTCGATGCCTGTATCTAAAACAGCCACCGTGACTCCATAGCCGAAGGCGGCATCTCCGATGGTGGTGAAATAAGCGTCCCACACCAGATGCGCGTTTATCATCTTCACATTCCACTGCACGTCTGCATAGTCGCCGAAGCCTACCGCGTACGCCACCTTATCCTCCTCTACATATCTAAACAGCTTCTTTAACTCGTCGACTCTGTGGTCGGGGACGTGGAGCACGACGGCCTTTATCTCCTTTATGTGCTTCAACATCTTGATATCGCCTGTTTTGTTTAGTTGGCTCAAAACGTCAAGTGCTGAAGAGTCCTCGTAGCCGACAACCACCCTCGCCGCGTTTATAAATACGACAACCACCAACAATGTCAATATTAATGTCTTGAGTTTTCTCTCCATGGAAGTATATAATGAAATATTAATAAATATTCTGCTTTGTCTTATTGCATTAATTCGTTGAGAACTTCTGCCACTCGTCTTTGCACCTTTTTAGAGACCCCTACGCTTCTCGTAGTCTCTAAAACTTCAGATCCGATGCGGAGCTGGAGGTCTAGCTCGTCGAAAAATTGGGCGGCCTGCCTGATGGTGATGCGGCCCTCCCACTGGATTAGGTACAAGGCTTGTAGTATCTCGACAAAGTTTATACGCCCAATTGGGTCAAACGGCGGGAGGCGCGGCCCCCTCTCGCCCCGCCTGTTCGATAGGTAGATTTCTCTTATGTAGCCGCTGAGCGCCACTATGGTTCTATATATCTCCTTAGTCCCCTTTGCCTTGACCGGATCGTAGACTATCCTAGCCGCCGTAGGCCTGATAGACCTCGCGACTTGTTCAACGTCGACGGGCCTCGTCATAGGCGGCGTTCCGTAGATCCAGTTCACCTCTATTCCGTATTCCACAGCCTTGTCGTATATGGCGGCCGCCGCCTGGAGAGTGGGCGGTGGGGGGAGCACAAGCCTTCTTACATCTAAGGCGTCTGCAAACATTACGTACCAGTCGAACTCCTCCTCCCCGACGCGGGGCAACGTCAACGCCTCAGGCGGCGTCTCCCTAAACTCAAGAGCCGCCGTGATCGGGGACTTGGAGGTGTCGAGTCTCTCCACCTCTAAGACGTACGGCACGCCTGCTTGTTCTACATATCTGAGGAGCCGGCGCCACCGGCCCCTCTTCTTGAGGTATACTTGGTAGTTCATATCAAGCCGGCCGCCGCTTCTGTAGCCACCACGGCTCTACAGACCGCTTGCGGAGCGTCCATCGCCTCGTCGCCTATTCTATACCTACCTACCGCCTTCTCTAAAACCCACCTGTTTTCAAAGTCGCCGTGGGGGAAGCCGCCCACCACAACCACAGAATTCAACAAGGCGGCGCCTAGATCCAACAAAGGCAGTTTCTCTCCAGTCTCGTGCAGAACCACCCACCTACCCCCAAGCTCCTCTAGCAACCGGCGGAGGTCCTTTTTATGAAGCTCCATAAGCGGCTCGCCGCTGGGCGGCACCCTCCCGACCTTGTACAACTGCTCTAACAACGACACGAAGTTGTTGTAGCTCTTCGGCGGCCTCGTCTCCGGCCTCAGCGAAATCACGTAGTCATCCCGCGTATGTACATACGCCCGGCCCAGACCCCTCTTGTTCAACATGCTGTATTGAAAAACTAGGAGGACTTGGTGGACTATGTCGGGCCTCCCCCGCCTAGAGGCGTCCGGCAGGTCGCGCATGGCTGGGTGGTGCCGAGATCTGTCGAGCAGAATCTCGCCGGGCTTCTTCCTCCGCCTCTTCGCGTCGGCCAACACCGCCGGGTGCCGCCAGAGCTCGCTGGGCACGAGCTCCAGCGCAGACTCCGCCAACACCAGAATCACTGGAAAAGACTCTTCTCGAGCTCCTCGAGGTCTGCCAGAATAGAGTTCACCGCCCTCTGCACCGCCTCGAGGGGAGTGCCCCTCCTCACCTTCACCTTGAAGTAGACGTTTTCCTGCAGGGGGTGGTCCACGTCGAACTGCACATACTCGACGTCGGGGTCGTTGGAGAGGTATTCCACAAGTGGTGAGAATAGGGTGTAGGTTTCCCCTTTCACCCTAATTTCTAGGTACCTGTCGTCTAGTCTCAAAATTTCTAGATTAAGCACGCAGAGGGCTTATCTACGATTATTTAAATTTTCCAAGAGAAGTCTTCGCGTCTCTTCAGGAGAGCGCCGGAGGCTCAACACTGCGCCTCTGTTTAAAATACCGGCCTTTACCAGCTCCTCTATGGCGGTTTCTATAGAGATCTCTCTGGCGTAGGCGTAGGCCACCACCACCCTCTTCGCCGGGGGGGTCAGCGGGTATCTCTCAGCCTCTTCATACATCTTCGAGAGGGTCTCAGCCGCCTTAAGCACTTCTTCGTGGCCGAGCTCAGTTTCAAGGACGTCTCCGCGGACTTCTGCAAAGAGGCCTTTGAACGTCAACGCGTCTGCAAGGACGTCTGGCGGTATGGGCCTCACAAGCTCTGCGTCTCTGAACAAGACGAGCAACGGTATCTGCACCACTGCCCGCCCCTCTCTTGCCAAACCCGCAAGTCTTTTTACAAGCGCCACCGCGTCTACGAGCTCCTTCTCCTCGCCCTCCAGCTGTACATAGACATGCGTCAGCCTCGTGCTGACGATATACGTCGTCTTTATGTGCTTCTCTATAAAAGCGAGGAACCGTTCCACCTCCTCCTTTGTGCGGAAACTAAACGACAGGGTTACGTACACACAAGCCTCCTGAGCTGAGTTAAAAAATTTATACACACGCCCAGCGGTGCTTGTGAAGAAAATTGTCGTCACGCCAGGTGAGACGTTGGCATATGCGGAGGAGTTCGAAGTCAAAGGTTCCGCCTACAGCCTCGACCACAGGTACATATCCTCTGTTCTGGGCGCAGCGTCGTTCGACGAAAAGACGCACACAGCCGTGGTGAAGCCGTTGAAAGACCCCGCAATGCCCCAGCCCGGCGCCGTGGTCTACTGCCAAGTGACTGGCAAGGGGCGGAGGGCGTATCAGCTCAGATGCTTCGCCGTAGAGGAGCAGAAGGGGCTTGTAGATCTCAAATACACCTTCACCGGGGTGTTGCCCCACTTCTTTGCAGAGGGGGAGCTGGGGATAGGCGACTACGTAAGAGCCAGGGTAATTTCAACATACGGCCCGCCTCTTGTGGTGAGCATACGCGGCGCCACCTACGGCTCCGTCCTCTCCCGCTGCCCCCGATGCGGCTCTGTGTTGAAACGACGCGGCGCCACACTCTACTGCCCCAACTGCGCCATTGAAGTAAAGAGAAAAATCGCAACAGGGCACTACACAGCATAATTTTTAAACAGGCTTTGTCTCGTCTATGTGGATTCTGTTTTGAAGGAGTTAATGCGGTATTGGCGCCACTTCATAGAAACAGACATCGCAAAGGCGTATAGAGAGGAGGTGGCGAAATTCGAGAAGTGGGTCAAAGAGACGGGCCTCACCCTCCTGACTCTCAGGGCGCGGGAGTCTGCGGAAAAGGGAAACCCAGTGGCTAGAGACTACCCACTGGAGTACATTAAAGGCCTCATCAGGCGGGGACAGACGAAGATTCTAGTGAACATGTTCGCCGCGTATCTAGTCCACCG
>JAJHQT010000125.1 GCA_020833205.1 Pyrobaculum sp. | reverse complement strand
GACGACGTTGATAAGATATTGAACTTAATAGCCTCTAGAGTTAGGGAGTGGTACGGCCTGCATTTCCCAGAACTTGAGGAACTTGTAAGAGACAACAAGGAATATGTCAAGATTGTCTACTACCTAGGCCATAGGTCTAAAATAGGCGAAGACAGCCTCAAGAAGATCTTGCCGGACCTCCCCGAGGAGAGGTCGAAGAGGATTGTGGAGGCGGCGAAGAAGAGCATAGGCGCTGAGATGACGGAGTGGGACCTCGAGCAGCTTAAGAGCTACGCAGAGACCTTCCTCAAGCTGGACTCCTATAGGGAAAGCCTAGCCGCCTACATCGACGAGGCCATGAAGGAGGTTGCCCCCAACATAAGAGAGCTCGTCGGGCCTCTGCTCGGCGCCAGGTTGATTAAGCTGGCGGGCGGCCTCACGAGGATGGCCTTCCTCCCCGCCTCGACTATACAGGTTCTGGGCGCCGAGAAGGCGCTTTTCCGCGCGCTCCGCACCGGCGGAAAGCCGCCTAAGCACGGCGTCATATTCCAATACCCAGAGATCTTCAGGTCGCCGCGGTGGCAGAGAGGCAAGATAGCCAGGGCGCTTGCGGCGAAGCTCGCCATAGCCGCCAAGGCCGACGCCTTCACTGGCAACTTCATCGCGCCGAGGCTGAAGGAGGAGCTTATGAAGAGGATTCAGGAGGTTAAGACCCTATACGCAAAGCCGCCTCCCAAGGCTCCTCAGCCTGCCGCCAAGGCGCCGCCTCCTCCGCCGCCTAGGAGGGGGGAGGGAGGAAGGAGGCCGCCGCCTAAGAGGGAGAGACGCCGCTGAGTTGGGGGACTTTTTCAGAAAATTTATAAACCGCGGGATAGGGCTTCTCTATGTCGATTGAAGTGGTGGAGGTAAGGCCTCATGAGCAACATTACGGAGTCTACATAGTCAAGTTTGAAGACGGGTCTGAGAGGCTTGCCACGAGGAACTTGACTCCTGGGAAGAGGGTATATGGCGAGCGGTTAGTGAAGTGGGGTGGGGTTGAGTATCGGGAGTGGAATCCATACCGCTCGAAGCTCGCCGCCGCGATAACCAACGGGCTTAAGTTCGTCCCGATACAAGAAGGCACACACATACTCTATTTGGGCGCCGCCTCAGGCACCACGCCGAGCCACATGAGCGATATAGTCGGCGAGAAGGGGCTGATATACTCTGTGGAGTTTTCTCCCCGCGTCTTCAGAGAGTTTATGGAAAAGCTTGTTGACCAGGGCAGGAGGAACGTGGTCCCCATCCTCGGCGATGCCAGATTCCCATATCAATACGCCCATTATGTAAAAGGCGTAGACGTCGTGTATATAGACGTGGCGCAGCCGGCACAAGCCAAGATACTTGCAGACAACGCCGACTACTTCCTAAAGCCAGGCGGCCATGTGATGTTGGTCATCAAGGCTATGAGCATAGACGTGACGGCTCCGGCCACCGAGACGTTTAAACAAGAGATCAACACGCTGAAGGAAAGAGGGTTCGACATATTAGAAGTTGTACATCTCGAGCCCTACGACACGGCGCATGCAATGGTTATCGCCAAGAAGAAATAGTTTATAGAGATCTCAGATATTCGTCTACAAACTGCGCTACCCTCATGCCGGAGCTTAGCGCCTTGCCTATTAGAGAGGGGCCTGTAACTACGTCGCCCGCGGCGAAAACTCCTCGACGGGTCGTCTGCATCTTCTCATCCACTTTTATGGTGCCGTCTGGGTTGAACTCTATCCCGAGGCATCTTCCAGGCGGCGTGGGTTCCTCGCCTGCCGCTATCAATGCTGTGTCGAACTCCTCTTCGAACTCGCTACCGGGCACGGGCTCTGGTCTAGGTCTGCCGGACTTATCCGGGGGCCCAAGCTTCATCCTTACGAACCTGACTTTTTCCAGCTTGTCTGTGCCGAGGAACGCCACTGGGTTTATTAGTTCTCTAAATTCTATCCCCTTGGCTATCAACTCAGTCTCTATGGTCTTTCTGCCTGCGGGCGCCTCGTTGATTGTGCGTCTGTAGGCCACCACCACTTTTTCGGCGCCTTGTAGCTTGGCTTCAAGAGCGGCGTCTACGGCAGTTAAGCCGGCGCCTATCACAAGGACTTTTCTTCCAGTGGGATACACCTTATCCTTTGTCAAGTACCCCAACTGGTGGGCGTATATTCTGAAGAGGTAGTCAAGCGCCTTGTACACGCCTCCTAGATCCTCCCCTGGCACGTTGAGAGACCGGCTTCTCCACGTCCCCGTGGTTATTACAACGGCGTCGTATCTGTTGACAAGTTCTTCCAAGTCGACGAAGTTCTTCGTCAACAGAAGCGCCTCGTGTTCATGAGGCTTCTCGCCGCAGTAAACAAAGGTAGAGGTGTAGAACTTCGCTCCAGCCTCCTCCAACTCCTTAACCCCCTCTCTTACGCCTTCTCTAGGGACTCTGAAGGGCGGTATGCCGAATATCAACAGCCCCCCAGGCTCGGGAAGCGCGTCGTAGATATGTACCTCGTGGCCGTTGCACAACAAGACGCCCGCGGCGCCGAGCCCCGCGGGCCCAGCGCCTACGATTGCCACCTTCTTGCCGGTAGGCGGCTTCTTCGTGTTGGGCCTACACCTAAGCAGGAACTTCATAAGGCCCTAAAAGACCGGCCTTATAAGTTGTGGAAAACCTATTATCAATTTAAATTACTGCATCT
>JAJHQT010000124.1 GCA_020833205.1 Pyrobaculum sp. | reverse complement strand
GTTGAAGAAGGCGATGAGGTCCGGATAGAGATAGACATGCCGGGCCTAGAGCCGGCGGATATTGCGCTTACTGTGACGAAAGACGGCACGGCGATACGAGCAGAGGGCGCCAGGGGGGAGAGGAGGTACTCGAGGCATATACGTCTCCCCGTGAAGGTCGATCCCTCTTCGATGTCTGCATTGTATAGAAACGGCGTATTGATAATAACGGCGAAGAAGGTTAAGGAGGAGGAGATAAGAGTGCCGGTCCGCGGTTAGGTTTCTAAGAGCCTATACAGCGCCACTGCCAACTGGCCTGCAGACCCCACGTCTTTGTTCACAGCGTAGCTTAAAATCGAGCCTGGAGGTAGCTCTCTAGGCGAGAAGGCGAGATCCGAGCCGTGTATTAGTAACATTATCCTTTTGTCGACTTTCTCAACCGGCTTGGCGTCCTTATCCGGCTTGCCGATGGCGTATACTACCTCCGGTTTCAGCACCTCCACGGCGTCGTTTATGTCGTTGAAGACGAGCACCTCTCCCCCCATCTTGAAGGCCAGCTTGAACAAATCACCGATCTGTTGCGCGGCGGCTCCAAATACTTTAATCAACACGAGGCGCCTCACGCCGAACCCATAGGCGATCTTGGCGAGTTCAAGCATCTTTGGCACGGAGCTTATGTTATAAATAGCCACCACGAGCTCCATGACGGGGCAAAACGCCGCAGTTTTTATATTTGTGCCTTTGCCGCCAAGCAGTCCCCTGCCTCGCATTCGACGAAAAACGGCGTCTTGGCCATTACGAGAAGTCCCTTCCTGAACTCCCCAAGCTCCTCGCTCAATACAAGGGTCTTCCCGCAGAGCTCCAGCTCCCGGCCGCGAATCCTGAAGATAAATACGTCCGCACAGGGCTTTAGGTCAACCTCTATTATGGCGACGTCACGGACCTGCGCCACCTTTACGATCATACTCAGCCAGAATCTTCACAGCCTCGTTGGCGACCCTCACGGCGTCTTCCACGCCGACCTCCGGCGCGAACTCGTCGGTCTCCCTGTTGGCAATAGCCGCATACACGCCCCCGGCTCGCGCGCCGTATATAGACGCCAAGGTGAAGATGGTGGCGCTCTCCATCTCGAAAGACAGCACCCTTAGACTTCGTAGCGTTTCTATAAGGCCCTTGGACCACGGCGGCATGAAGCCTCCGTAGCCAGGCCGCTCCTGGCCGACGTAGAAGGAGTCTGTAGATGCCACCACGCCGACGTGGTGCCTAACCCCCAGCGACTCCGCCGCCTCGACTAGGGCCTTTACCACCAGCCAGTGGGCCGCGGCGGGGTACTCAGGCGGGGCGTACCATCTAGAGGCGCCGTCAAAACGGACGGCGGCCGTCCCGATTATCAAGTCGCCCAGTTTGATCTCCCGCCGCAGAGCTCCAGTAGTCCCCACTCTTATGAAAGTGTCGGCGCCTGCGTAGAGTAGCTCCTCCACGGCTATGGCGGTGGAGCCGGACCCTATGCCCGTTGAGGTGGCGCCTATGTCGACGCCTTTATACACGCCGACCCAAGTGACAAATTCTCTATTTCTCGCGACCTCCCTAGCCTCCGTCCAGTGCCTAGCTATCAACGGCACCCGTCCCGGGTCGCCCGGCAGGAGCATGTACCGCGGCGCCTCGCCCGGGGCGAGCATGATGTGATACGCCTTGACGCCCACCTTAGGTCTCTGGGCCATGCTTACTCCCTTCCCTCGATTTTAATACGTAGCGCCCTCAGCAGGTTGACGAAGGAAAGTGCGGCAGACAAGGCGTTTAGAACGGTAAAAACCAAGTCTCCCAGCGACAGGGCGTAAATCGTCAACGCGACGCTTCCAGAGAAGTAAAGAACCGTCAGGTCGAGAGAAGGTGGGGGACTCCTCCGGATGATATTCACAGCCCACGCCGCCACGATTAAAAACAGCCCCAAGAGACCCATCAACGGCGTCATACAGCCGCCGCGCCGGTCTCCGTTATGGCCACCTTATGGTAGACGTGTCCCAGAGAGTTCAACACTCTCTCGACCATCATCCCCTCCCGGGGCAACAACAGAACGACGCCGCCTCTCCCGGCTCCGCTTATCTTGCCGCCGTAGATAAACGGCTTCGCCATCTCCAGCAGAGTCACCACCCGCCCATCTACGACGCCAAGCGCGCCGAGGAGCCAGTTGTTCATATACATCAACTCCCCGAGGCACTCTAGATCTCCAGCCAATAGACAGGCGTGCGCCTCCTCCACAAGACTACCAATCGCCTCGATCACGTTGGCGGCGGAACGCCTCCTGTCTAAAAGCGCCTTAACATCCGCCACTATCTCTCTAGTGGTACCCACCCGGGGAAGCACAGCTATATAGAAGGGAGGCAGACTGACGTTAAGTTTCTCAAGCCTAAAGGGGCTTGCCCATATCTTCAGAACTCCGCCGATCGACGTAGCGGCTGTATCCATTGGCGAGGCTATTCCCTGCACCTCTAACTCCACTCTGTGGCCCAGCTTTGCGAGGCTGTACACATCCACCTCTACTCCGGCACAAAGCGAATAAGCCTTCAACACGCCGACAGACACTGCGGCGGAGGTCGCCGCACCGACGCCAGGCGGCAAATCGCTCTTAATTGTAAACCTAGCCCGCAACGACCCCCACAGCTCCTCTGCGACCCTAAGCGCCGCGTCTATGTATGCAAAGAAGCGTTCAGA
>JAJHQT010000122.1 GCA_020833205.1 Pyrobaculum sp. | reverse complement strand
CTCTGGAGATGGAGTGGAGAGGTCTCCTCGAGTTTTGGAACTTCGAAGGCGGCGCCGTTGAGTCTATACACTACGTCCACGTCTTCGCGGCGCGGGGGTACACGGGAGAGTTGCGGGAGAGCGACGAAGCGACGCCGGTTTGGTTCAAGATAGAGGAGGTGCCCTACCACGAGATGTGGGAAGACGACAAGTATTGGCTACCAGCAGTGTTGAGGGGGGAGAAGGTATACGGTCACTTCTACTTCGAGAGATGGAGATTGAAAAAGTGGGAAGTCTACCTACTTAAGGATGTTGGCCAGCCGCTCCTTAATCTGCGCCAACTCCCGACGTAGCTCCTCGTTTTCTCGTCTAAGTCTCGCGTTTTCCTCGGCAAGCTCTTTACATTCCTTCGGCGCAACCTGTTGACATCTATCGCTCCGTACCCAGTAGTAGAACTCGGTCTTGTCTTTGTGCCACTTCAGCTCGCCAGTGGCCAAGTCCAGCTCTACCTCGGTAATCAACATGAAGATGTCGCCTTTATCCAGCCCGTATTTAGGCGCCAGTTCGTTGAAGAACCACTCCTTAAGGGCGTCGAACATCTCCCGGCTACTCCTCCTAAAGGCATCGGAGTCTCTAATCTTGTTAAATATCTCCTCGCCCTGGGGGCCGAACTTCTCCCGCAAAGACCCAGCCACCGCGCCGAAGAGCAACCTAAAGAAGTCCGGCCTTCCCCCGACGCCGTATCTGCCGAAAAGTCTTCCCGCGGAGGTTTTTCCGGTGTTCCAACGTAGGATCAACACCTGTCGACCTTCCCGCTCCTCGACGTGGGCCCTCTCTATGGTTCTCTCCTCTTCAGCCATGGCACCATAAGTGTATATAAATAAAAATTCGTTCGCCAATATGTGTATTACGGCAACGAAACGTACCGAGGCGGTGTTGCCAGAGGCTGTGAGCTTTGTCTACTAGGCGCTAAAAGCGTTATATTTATAACGGGGCTGTGCCCCCTTAACTGCCCCTACTGCCCGGTCAGTGCCGAGAGGTTTGGCAAAGACGTGATGTACGTCAACGACGTCGCCGTCCAGCGCATAGAGGACATCCCCAGGATAGTCGCCGAATACGCCTCAGATGGCGCCGCCGTCACGGGAGGCGACCCCTCGGTGGTGGCGGAACGCGTAAAGGCCGTGGCGGATTTGTTGAAGCGGGAATTCGGCGACGGCTTCCACATCCACATGTACGCCCACATACTCAACCTAAACAGCAGGAGGACAGGCATATTGGCCTCAAGCAAGGTGGACGAGGTGAGGATACACGTCATCTCTAAAGAACAAGCTGTGGGAAGGGAGAAATACGTAAAAGCTCTAGCCGCGGCCGGCAAAACCGTAGGCGTAGAAGTGCCGGCGTTGCCGGGCTTCGAGCGGCAAATCGCTGAGGCCATAAACCACCTTGCGCCGTACATAAGCTTCGTCAACATAAACGAGCTGGACATCTCTGAGGCAAACATAGAGCGACTCAAGGCGTCGGGCTACAAGACGGCAGGCCTAAACGTGGCGGGGAGCCTAGAGGCGGCGAGGAAGATAGCCAGCCTGGTCACCGTTCCGGTCCACATATGCACAGGCCGCACTAAAGACCTGGTCCAAATCGGCACGCGCCTCTTCAGACACGCCATGACAACTGCTGGGCCCAACGAGTACGTACAAGACGACGGCACAGTGGCATACGACGAAGAAGGAAACCACCCAAGGAGCCCACGCGCCCGAAGAATCCGCATTAAACTCACCACAGGTCAAAAAACGCTGGAGGTACTTTAGCTGATTTTAAAGAGAGATAAGATATGTGAAGTGGATGTTAATAACTCTGCTACTAGCCCCACTGGCCCTAGCCGCCACAAACTCCACAGACCCCTTCACAAAGATAACGCAAACCATAGAACAGATACTGACGTCGGTAGACAACTTCCTACAGCACCTAAAAGACGTCCTAAAGACACACATATCCTCAATGTCAAAAACCCTATCAGTCATCCTAGGGCTCGTTGGCGCATTCCTATACTTCTCAGGCCTCAACAAATACACAGGCCGCGGCATGATAATAGGCGCCGTCCTGCTCTACCTACTTGCAGAATTTATTCTCAACTTCTAACGCCGGCTGTCCATGATACATGTTTTCTATCTCCGTCGGCTTATATCTCTGCCACGTCTTAGAAAAGCGCCACGTGCACGAGCACCTCTAACCTGCGAAATGGGTAATACGAAAGCGTTTTGAATCGTGTTGAGAGACGCCTTGGCGGGCTGAAAGAACGCAAGCCCCGCCAAACGTAGCGTCCACGTCGTGAAAAAGTGAGTTGCCGGCACAAAAAACTTAAAAGCCCGCACTAACACGTAAAGCGGGCCGGTAGTCTAGCGGAAGGATGCCCGCTTGGCGCGCGGGCGACCCCGGGAGGGTAGCCCCCGGGAATTCGAATCCCGGCCGGTCCACCATTTTCTTCTGTGGTATCATGATACAGATCTCTGGTGGTGGTTTTATGCGCTGGCTTGGCTTTAAAGGAGTGCCAGGTTTAAAAAGGGGTTGTCTTTTCAAAATTTTTTCGGCGATCTCTCTCTGTTTCGGTGTGCCGTTTTTCGCCTTTTCGACGAGGTACAGCGCTATGGCTTTTCTGACGGCCTCGTCCCTCTCCGCTAGCTTCAAGAGGTCGGCCGTGGCTATATACACCACGTAGTAGTTGCCCGACCTCACAA
>JAJHQT010000121.1 GCA_020833205.1 Pyrobaculum sp. | reverse complement strand
GAGAGGTGGCGGCCGTAGTCGGCGACAGAGAGCTACGGCTAATGGTCGAGCTGGCCTTAAACCTCCACGAGTTTCAATACAACGGCCTCGACAGAGACGCAGAGGTGTCTAGATACGCCAGCGAGGAGATGGTAAAGAGAGACATAGAAGAGGTAGTGGCCTACATCAAAAGAGCGGTGTCTAGTCAGCAGTCTTAACGTGGCCCCCAGGACCTGTCTCCTCCCACGGCGCGCTGAGCCAATAACCTCTTCAACTCTCCAGCCACAAACCACCGCCGATGACTCCCCACCTCCTCGGCGTAGTCCCTCGACCGACACCAGAGCCCTCAAGACACTGCGCAGAAGCAAGCCCCCCACAGCCCCCCGCCGCGAGAATGAAAACTAGGGATGCCGACTTCGGCGAAGGTCGTGCCGAGCCGGCGGGCCGCCCCCCTCGGCGGATGCTGTGAAGCAGGAGGCCGCGGCCCGTGCCCTCTCCCCCTCTACGACAGGTCACGCCTCGGCCCCCCGAAGACTTAGAGCTCCCGCGTCGGCCTCCCCAAGCCCCATGGAATTCTCGACATGTGGGCCAGCCGCCAACTTTGGCCTGAAGGGCGCATCGTCGAGCTGGCCCCGGCGAGTCTCTCGGAGAGGGGGTCTCGTCAGACGATAACAAAACTGAGAACGTCGAAGAAACTCGCATCGGGTGAGGACTATGAAACCTCATCCAGCGGCACAAGCTCCCTTCGGCTCTCGATAAGCCACACCTTGAGCTCTCTCGCCCTTTGCACTGCCGAAGGCTCTGCGACGAGGGCGTAGAGCACCGGCACGAGCCTGCCGGAGATCTTGTCGGGCCACCTCCGCAACAGCTCCCGCGCCCTCTCGAAGGCCCTCTCCACGTCGCGGCCGCCAGCCCTAACCTTCGCCTCCCCCACCGCAGTAAGCGCCCCCGCGTTGCAGTAGATATCGAACTCGTACTCCGAATCGATACGCAACCTCTCGGCGACGCACCTATGGCCCCTCTGCCCAAGCAGATACTGAACCATGTCCCGCCCACTATCCTCCACGCTGACGGCAATGGCCTCAAACTGCTCCTTAGTCGCCATCTTGTCCTCAACACGCTTGATGTCCTCCTTCGTGGCGAGCTGCTTCAAATCCTCCTTCGTGGCCATGGCGTTCTTGACCCCCTGCACCTCCTTTTCCAGCCCCTCCACACGGCTCTTGACATCTCCCACCTCCCTCTCCAGCTTGGCCATCCGCCTCTCCAACCTCCTTAGATCCCGCCTCGTCGCGACGTCCAGCGGCACGGCTATCCGGCCGGCGACCAACGCCGTCAGGCGGGCCATAAACTCCCTGTCGTCTCTAATAGCATCTATAACGGCCTCCTTAAGCGCCCTCGGCGGGAGGGCGGCGACAAGCCTAGCCAATTGGTCCTGCGGGAGAGACGCGAAAAGCCGCACTATAAACTCCGGCTCCTCCAGCGCAATCTCCTCTAAAGCTTTTTTCACAGTTTGTTTCTCCATGCTCATGATTCTAAAAACTCTGCGCATAAAATCTTTGTCTCAGGGTTTCTGAGCCATACACGTCGTCGATTCGCCGCACCGCTGGCGCCTCCAGCCGCCCCCCTTCTCGATTGACTCACCCACTGGAGCCAGCCAGGGGCCTCGGCCCCCAGCGAGAACGCCTATCAACGCCCAGCAGCCTACCTGCACTCCGCCTCCGGCCCGCCTGAGACCCTCTGCCAGGCGGTGAGGACGCCAAAAGTCGGCATTTTTTGAATCCGACACCTGGAACCGGCAAGCCGATACCTAGAGACGGCAACGAAGAGACGGCCCATCGGGCCGCCTTACAGGCAGAGGTCGGAGAGCCACGAGGAAAATGCGCCCCTCTCGGCGCCTTGGCCAGGGGCCCCGGGCCTCCGGAGCCCAAAAGCCTCCACAGCTCCGCCGTAGACGGAGCATCGCCCGCCTACGCCATAGCGTGCCGTCTGCCGTTGAAGACCATCTGCGTCTCAGAGCCGCCGCCACATCTCCACCGGACACAGACATCGACCCCACGGACTTCTGCCGCATTATGGAGACTCCGTATCACTGCATCTCCGCCGTGTCCGCCCCAGGGAGCCCCCAGCGTGCGCCGCCTAAGCCCCCAGCCGCTCGGCCTCAAGCAGGCCCAGAACTTCGGCGACCTCAAGCAACAACTTAAGCCTCTCCAGCACCTCCTTCAATAACAGCGTCCTGCTCCGCAGAGCAAGGCCAGCGCGCCTTCCATAACGCCGCCAAGTGACGTGAAGTTTTGAGCGTAAACGAAAAATCAAGCTTAAATAAAGAAACGAATTTATAGGTATGAGAAGGACAATTAAGTTCTTTTTTGGTTTGGCTCTTTTTGTTCTAGGCTTTCAAGTCTCTACTTTGTTTCTTGTTTTGTTTGTTTTCGACTGGGAGGGGCTTATGCGCGATGCAGATGCCGTGTCTCTGGTGTGGGTTAAAAAGGCCGACTACGAGAGGTTAATTGCAGTTTTAGAGGAGCATGGCTACGGCTTCGAGCCCTTGCCCCCCAACACAGTGGCGGGCGACGTTATTGTATACGGCGACGTCAGGCCGCTGGCCCAGCTGATAGCGGAGGTGGGGGGCGGCCGCGTATATGTGTACACCAAGCGGTTTGAGCCGTCGCCGCAGAGCCTCATTCCGCATATTCCCTCGGGCGGCCCAATCACTGTGTACAGCACCAGCGCGGCGTTGCTAGGCGCGCTTCTGTGGGCC
>JAJHQT010000120.1 GCA_020833205.1 Pyrobaculum sp. | reverse complement strand
GCGCTTGACCTCGCGGAGGGAGGGGCCGTGGTCGCCCCAGTGGTGGAGGGTGAAGAGCGCCACGGCGGCGTCGAAAACCTCGCCACGTAGCGGCAGGAGGAAGCTGACCCCCGCAACGCTTACGCCCTTCGCCCTGGAGTACCTCAACATGGGAGGCGACGCGTCTACGCCAACCGCGTCGTAGCCGGCGGAGATGAGCTTCTTGAGCAAAGCCCCGACGCCCGGCCCTATCTCCAGCAACCTGCCGCCCGGCGGCGCGAGGCGCTTGACGGCCTTCAGCGTCGCCGCATACGCCCACTCGAACGCCCCTATAGACACTAGAAGGTTGTAAAACGCCGAGGTGGCTGGGCCAAACCGCTCAAACTCCACAGTAGCCACCTGAGCTCCCTATTAAAATCTTTGTTCACCGCCGCGGCGGGCCCTCGGAGAAACCGCCGAAACCTGCTGAGAGGCCGAGATTGCGTTTGGTCTCGCCAGTTGCCGAGGGTTATGGCCCGGCGTCTTCAAGAGCCCGAGGCAACCGCGAAGGTTGGGGGGTCTGCTGAGCGGCGGGCGTGAGACGGCGGGTCCCCCGGGGGGTAACTCTTTTATCTGGGTTTCGCGGGGGATTTTATGCGGCTTGTGATTGTGTCTAATCGGCTTCCCGTGACTGTCGTCGTGCGCGATGGGAATGTGGAGCTTAGAGAGGCCGTGGGCGGCCTCGCCACGGCGATTAAGTCCTTCCTCCGCGCCTCCGACGGGGGCAAGGCGCTGGGGTTCTCCGAGGTGCTGTGGGTGGGGTGGTCCGGCGTGAGGGCCGAGGCGGAGACGGCCGAGGTTAAGAAGAGGCTTAGAGAGATGGGGCTGGTCCCGGTGTCTTTGACGGGGGAGGAGGTGAACCTCTTCTACGAGGGGTTCTGCAACGCCACTTTGTGGCCGCTTTTCCACGGCTTCACGGTGTACACCGTGTTTGAGGCTAAGTTTTGGGACGCCTATGTGAGGGTTAATCAGAAGTTTGCGGAGGTAGTGTCCTCCTTGACTGAGCCTGGGGACTTCGTCTGGGTGCATGACTACCACCTCATGCTCCTCCCGGCGATGCTCCGGGATGCGTCTCCGGAGCTGGCGGTGGGGTTCTTCCTCCACATACCCTTCCCGCCTGCCGAGATCTACCAGCTCCTGCCCCCCTCGTGGAGAGCCGCCGTGCTGGACGGCGTCTTGGGGGCCGACCTCGTGGGGTTCCACGTCCATGAATACGTCAACAACTTCCTGAGGGCCGTGGCTAGGTTTCTGGGGTACCGGCTGGAGGGCGGCGTGGTGCAGGTGGGGCGGAGGAGGGCGAGGGTGGGGGTCTTCCCCATCAGCGTGGAGTTCGACCTCTTCCACGGCGCCGCCGAGCGGCCTGAGGTGAAGGCCCAGATGGAGGAGCTTAGGCAGAGGCTTAGGGGGCTTAAGGTGGTGTTTTCTATAGACCGGCTGGACTACACCAAGGGCGTCCTCAACAGGCTGAGGGCGTGGGAGCGGTTCCTCAAGGAGCATCCCGAGTGGCGGAGGAGGGCTACCTTCGTCTTGGTGGTGGTGCCGTCGAGGACGGGGGTGGCTCAGTACGAGGCCATGAGGCGGGAGATCGAGAGGGAGGTGGGGAGGATAAACGGGGAGTTCGGCGAGGTGGATTGGGTGCCGGTGGTGTACATCTCGCGGTTTATACCCACCGAGACCCTTCTGGCGCTTTACAACACCGCCGATGTGGCTCTCATCACGCCGTTGAAAGACGGCATGAACCTCGTGGCTAAGGAGTACGTGGCGTCGCGTAGAGACTGCCGCGGCGTCTTGATACTGAGCGAAACCGCCGGCGCGGCGCAGGAGCTTCTGGAGGCGCTTATCGTAAATCCCAACGACGAAAGCGGCGTGGCGGAGGCTATACACAAGGCCCTCACCATGAGCGAAGGGGAGCAGTGCCGGAGAATTACGCGGATGCAGAGCAGGCTGAGACAACACGACGTGGTGAAGTGGGCGGTGGACTTCATACAAGCCATGGCCGTGGCGTATGCAGACAACAAGACGGCGGTGGAGCCGGTCCGGAGGCTAGACGGCGAGACGTTGAAAGAGCTGGTGGCGCAGTTCGCCGGCGCCAGGCGGAGGCTGGTGGTGCTGGACTACGACGGGACTCTGGTGCCCCACTACCCGTACGCCTACCAGGCGGTGCCGGACCCCGACCTCAAGAGGTTACTGAGCGACCTCGCGGCCCTCCCGGAGACCTACGTGGCCGTCGTCAGCGGCCGGGGGAGGGACTTCCTAGAGAGCTGGCTGGGAGACTTGCCTATATTCCTCGTGGCGGAGCACGGCGCCTATATCAAGGAGCCGGGCGGGGGCTGGACGCCGCTGTTCCCCTTCGACATGCGGTGGAAAGACGCCGTTAGGAAGATCATGGAGGACTTCGTGGCGCTTGCCCCCGGCTCGTACATAGAGGAGAAGGCGTCCTCCCTAGCCTGGCATTTTAGAAACGTGGAGCCGGAGATCGGCGAGGCCGCGGCTAATAGGCTGGTGGAGGCGCTTAGGGACATGGTGGGCGGCGCAGGCGCGGCTGTTCTACGAGGCAAGAAA
The DNA here is from genome assembly GCA_020833205.1 of Pyrobaculum sp. The sequence goes on along the minus strand of JAJHQT010000120.1, from coordinate 217 downwards.
GTCGTAGAGGTTAGACCCGCCGGCGTTAATAAAGGCGCCGCCGCGAAGCTACTCGCCGAGAGGTTAACACCAGACCTCTTGTTAGTCGCAGGCGACGACGACACAGACGAGGAGATGTTTAAGGCGCTTCCAGAGGCATTCAGCATAAAGGTGGGCCGGGGCGAGACCGCCGCCAGATACACAACTCCGTCGTATAGGTCGTTGAGAGAGGCGTTGC
>JAJHQT010000119.1 GCA_020833205.1 Pyrobaculum sp. | reverse complement strand
CGCAGTTCAAGGCCTTCGTAGAGTCCGTACTCGGCTACGCTAGGTGCAGATAATACTTTAAAGGGGGCATCGTAGACACCTCAATGGTTAGGGTGGTAGTCGTAGGAGGCGGCGCAGCGGGCGCCTCTGCCGCTGCTAGGGCGAGGCGTCTGGATCCCAACGCCGAGGCTATCCTGATCGAGAGGGGCTCCATGATCACACACGCGCCGTGTGGGATGCCCTACGCCATAGGGGGGATTGTGAAGAGCCACGAGGACCTCATGACATACACCCCTGAGGAATTTGAAAAAGAGCGCAACATAAAGGTTCTGACTAGAACCGCCGTTGTCGACGTCGACGTGGATAAACAGGTTGTGGTGGCGAGGAGAGGAGACTCGGAAGAGAAGATAACCTGGGATAAGCTAGTCATAGCAACTGGCGCGAAGCCGCTTGTGCCTAAGATACCTGGCGTAGAGCTAAAGGGTATACTCACCATGAGGCATCCCGACGAGGTGCCAGAGTTAAGAGGCCATCTGGAGAAGGCGAAGACTGTGGCCATCGTGGGCGGGGGTTATATCGGCGTGGAGATGGCGGAGGTTCTTCTGGAGATGGGGAAGAGGGTTCTCCTCTTTGAGATGTTTGACCAAGTGCTTCCCGCAGCGCTTGATCCAGACGTAGCCGCCGTGGTTGCTGAAGAGATGAAAAGCCGTGGCGTCGAGCTTCACCTTGGCGAGAAGGTGGTGGAGTTTAGAGGCGACAGCCACGTGAACAAGGTGGTGACTGAGAAGGGCGAATATCCTGTTGACGAGGTGGTGTTAGCCGTCGGCGTTAGGCCTGACGTGGAGCTCGCCGTCAGGGCCGGGGCTAAGTTGGGAGAGACCGGGGCTGTCTACGTAAATGAATACATGGAGACCACCGTGCCGAATGTATACGCCGCGGGGGACGTGGCGGAGAAGGTACACAGAGTTACGGGCAGGCGGGTGTGGATACCTCTGGCGCCCACTGCCAACAAGGAGGGTCAGGTGGCAGGCGGCAACGCGGTGAAGGGCCGGGTGTTGAAGTTCCCAGGCGTCGTGGGCACCGCCGTCACCAAGTTCTACAGTCTATACATCGCGCGGACAGGCCTGGGGGAGAGGGAGGCGGCGCAACTAGGCTTTAAGACGCAAAGCGCCTTAATTAAGGCAAGGACTAAGGCCCACTACATGCCGGGCGCAGAGACGGTCCACGTCAAGTTAATCGCCGAGGAGTCCACAGGCCGTGTGTTAGGCGCTCAGATTGTGGGCAAGAGCCCCGTGGTCGCCTCATACGCCGATATAATGGCTGTGGCGATCCAGTCGGGCTACACCGTCTTCGACGTCTTCTTCTCAGACATCGGCTATATGCCCGATACGGCGCCTGTCTGGCATCCGCTCATCGTCGCGGCTAGGGTATTGAGTAGGGGCAAGTTGTAATTTTTGGCTAGCTAAGCTTCGACTTTTCTCAAAAAAATGCATTTTACCCAATTTATTTTCTCTCCTATGATAACAATAATTGGAAGCGGTAGAGTTGGTACAGCGGCGGCAGTTATAATGGGGCTGATGAAGGTAGACACAAAAATTATGTTGATTGACATAGTGAAAGGGTTGCCTCAGGGAGAGGCCTTAGACATGAACCACATGAGTTCTATCCTTGGTCTAGATGTTGAGTACTTCGGCTCTAACGACTACAAGGACATGGCGGGTAGCGACCTCGTCGTTGTTACCGCCGGGCTTCCAAGGAAGCCTGGCATGACTAGAGAGCAGTTGTTAGAGGCGAATGCAAAGATAGTAAATGAGATTGGGAAGGAGATTAAGAGGTATGCGCCTGACTCTATAGTTATTTTGACCACGAACCCTCTTGACGCGATGACTTACGTAATGTGGAAAGCCACCGGCTTCCCAAGAGAAAGAGTGATTGGATTCAGCGGCGTGTTAGACGCAGGCCGTTTGGCGTATTACGCCGCTAAGAGGCTTGGCGTATCTCCAGCCTCTATACTGCCGATTGTTCTGGGTCAACACGGCGAGAGCATGTTCCCAGTGCCCGCCAAGAGCTTTCTACATGGAATACCATTGAGCAGATTACTTACAGAGGAGCAGTTAAAGGAGGTTGTGGAGGAGACTGTGAAGGCAGGCGCCCGCATCACTGAGTTGAGGGGCTTCTCCTCCAACTGGGCCCCCGGCGCTGGACTTGCGTTAATGGCTGACGCGATTAGGCGAGACGTCAAAAGGTCGTTAATAGCGTCTGTGGTCTTACAGGGGGAGTACGGGGTCAACGACGCGCCTGTGGAGGTGCCCATAGTGCTCGGTAGAGGTGGTGTGTCGAGGATTCTCGAGGTGGAGCTGACGGCGGAGGAGAAACAGAAGTTTTTGCAGAGCGTGGAGGCAATAAAGAAGCTTATTGCATCAATACCGCCTGCCTACCTACAGTAATATATATCCGTATTTTTCTCTTACTCGTGTCTCAGGTACTGTTTGAAGTTGTAGGGGAGAGGGGGAGGCTAGTGGTGTTGGAGGACTCCGAGATTGGGCACGTGTTCGCAGTTATTCCATACGAGAAAAAGGCAAATCCGGCGTTGATTCGTGAGTTGAGAGAACAGACACTAGACCCGTGGCGGTATGTGGAGGGGGTTGGGTTTGTCCTTGATATAACTGCCTGGAAAGGCGAGGCCGCGTTATCTCTAGAAGATATAAAGAATAAAGTGGAGAAATACAAAGCGTCTATTGACCAAATCTTTCAAGTACTTGAAAGCGTTGCGTCAAAGGAGGCTGAGGAGAAGAAGAAAAAGAAGAAGAAGAAAAAAGCCGCTCGGAGGAAGACTAAGAAAAGCGTTAAGAAGACGTCAA
>JAJHQT010000019.1 GCA_020833205.1 Pyrobaculum sp. | reverse complement strand
AGCAGACGTGTACTTACGTGAAGCACGTCTTCGTATTTTCTAAACGGTTGCGAGATAAACTTCGTAGAGCCATCGCCGCGGCTACTGGATTGACCTAGGTAAAGCGTAAGCGGGGGTTCCGCAACGGCGCCAAACTTCACAGCTTTTATCGCATCTGCAACGTGAAAAATCTCGACAACAACCTCCTTGAAACGTTGCGAGTGGCCTGGGATAGACACCACCTCTATATGATACGCGCCGCGTCTCTCCTCCGCAGACACCTCCACGCCTCGCGAAGGTTTTGAGATGATGTTTTTAAGCGCTATCGGCCTTTTCAACGCCACATCTACCACCGCTGTGCAGTAGTGGCATCTTGCGGCATAGGAAGACACCGCGGCGTAGAAAGAAGACGCCAGCTCCCGCCAAAGCCCAGCCTTTACAAAGTTCTGAAATAGGCGAAGGCTCTCTTCAGCCCTTCCAGCGACCAGATCTACGCGGAGCGGCGGGCCCTCGGCGATGTACAGCTCCTCCACCGCCTTTACAGGCTTGGAGGAGGGATATACGCCGCGCTTAGCCACCAAGTAGCGGCCTTGGCATCTTTCAGAAAACGTAAGCACGCCCCCTGCAAGCTCTATGCATCCATTTTCCAGAGGCAGAGAGGAAAATCTCCGAGTCAAGACGTACATGTACTAAACAGGCCCTCTTGCCAAAAACCCCATCAGCTAAAATAAGACGACACCTACGGCAAGGGTCCAGAGCACCCCGAGGCCCAGGCGGGGCGTCTTATGCAGTAAGTTGAAACTTGCCGTAAGTTTCGTCTCGACTAAGTACGCTGACGCCGCCGTGTTGGGCTATCCCGCCCGTAGCAAGATCCTCCAAGGCTTCTCCTCGCCGGACGAGGTGGGCAACGGCGCTAGGATAGGCGACTCTGTTATCATCAGAAGCGGCGTGGCGTAGACGAAAGGGATTGTGGATATGGGCACGGCCGACGCTGTGGCGTTGATCAGCAGAAGCAGAAGACCAAATATATGGCTAAGGCCGTCGGAGGTTAACCGGTGTTTACGTGGCAACTCTTAAATAGAGCTACGATACGACCGCCGTGAAGTGGACTCTCTACGCCATCCTCTACCTCATAGGCGTCTTGACCCTCGGCTTGTTGTTGATGGGGGCTGAACACACGATGTCGGCGGCGCTGGATCTTGTGTTTCTCGTCATAGCCGTGGTCTTGTTTAGATTTGCGCTGAAAGACGTCTCGGCGGCGCTGGACATCGCCGCAGAAGAGAAGGAGAGAGCCGAGCTGAGGATGTTCCAGGCGCTACTCGTAGTCGCCTTCCTAATGGCCGTGGGGGTGTTGGGCTACGGCTTCTTAAAGGCCCTGTTCCCGTTTCTCCCCTAACTTGCTTCTACACTCCTCGAGCTGCGCCTTGAGTTGACTGAGCATAGCTTCCCTCAGGAGGAGGCTGCGGTAGAACGCCAATGTCTCCCTCTCCTGCTCCAGCAGTCGTCTCTCCCACTCGTTGAGGCGTTGCTCCTCTTCAATTAGCCTCTTGGCGAAGCGGCCGAGGTTGTCGAGGAGCTCAGTCTCCTTAGCCCTCACGGCCTCCTCGAGCCTCTTCAACTCCTCCTCCTTCTTCGCCACTGCGCTCTCGAACATCTTATACTTCGCCACCAGCTCCTCCAGCTCTTGTCTCTTCTTGTCGAGCTCTGCCTTGACTTCGGCGAGTTCTCTCTCCTTCTGCGCCAGCTCCGCCAGCTTCTTCTCCACCTCAGCCGCCTGCGCCAGGAGAGCCTTAGCCCGCTCCTCCTGCTCGGCAAGTTGTCTCTGCCTCACGGCGAGCTCCTGCTCCATTTTCTTTAGGTCGAACTCCTTCCTGAGGAGCTCTTCGCGGAGTCGTCTAAGCTCTTCTTCTCTCTGCGCAAGTTCCTGCAACCTAGAGGCGAGGAGCGCCAGAGATTTCTTAGTTTCCTCAAAGGCCGATTTAGCGGGGTCGGAGAGCTCCGCAAGCTTCCTCACGTTCTCCAGCAGGAAGGCTAATTCGCCTTCTCTCTTTCTCAACGCCTCGTCTCTAGTCTTGAGTTCCGCCTCTTTGTAGGCAAATTGTCTAATCTTGGCTTCGTAATCCTGCATCTTGGAGCCGAAGTCTTTCATCATCTCCAACATGGCCGACGCCACCGTCCTTATCTGTTCGCTCTGCATCTTTATGGCGTTTAGCTGCTCTGCGAGACTCTCCACCTTGGCCGCCACGGCGTCTAGCTTCTCGGCCACAGAGATGAACTGATTCGTGGCGTCTGTCACAGCCTTGGCAGAGGACGAGAGCCGCTCAGCCACCGCAGAGAGCTCCGCAAGCTTCTCGGCTGAGGCATTTAGCTGAGCAATTGACCTATTGAGCTGGGTGGTCCCTTCCACCAGGTCTTTAGATATCCTGCTGAGGAGAGAGGCGAGGCCCTCCACAGACTTTTTGACGTCGAGAGAATTGGCCTTGACTTCAGCTATCACCTCGTTTCTAACCTCTTCTACTCTGGCAGAAACTGCAGAGACGTCTGTGGATATCTTAGCCAAGACCTCATCTATCTTCTTGCTGGCGTCCTCGCGCCTAAACATAGTAGTTGATACGCCTCAGTATATTTATTTAACGTAAAGTTTGTTAAGTGCCTCTTGAAGAGCCATAAGCCGCTCCAAAACAGCTAGACACGCGTCGTCACGTCTTTGTCTATCCTCGGCGACGGCGGCGCGGATCAAGCTTGCGTTCTCCACCACCGCAGACGCCGCGGCGTTTAACTTCTCCACAGCCTCCCGTAGAGAGACTAAGACGGCTTCGGAGTCCGACATCTGCCTCTGCGGCTCTGCAAGCCTCTTGGCGAGGTCGGCGACGTCGCGCTGTAGCCTAGCCACCTCCCGCCGCAACTCCTTCAACTCGTTGAGGATCTCCACCACGTACTCCGGATATCCAAACTCATCTGCCATATGCCGCCCAGCCCCGCGTAATTTAAATACTTCCGCCAACAAGACGCCGTGGGCTTCGTCTCGCCTAGGGCTAAGGTGCTGGCAAGGTACGTCTCGCCAGATGCCTACATCTACGGCCCCACCGTGGTGGGGCAGGGCAGCTTCGTCGACGCCGCCGTGCTGGGCTATCCCGCCCGTAGCAAGATCCTCCAAGGCTTCTCTTCGCCGGACGACGTGAGCAACGGCGCGAGGGTGGGGGAGTCCGTGATCATCAGAAGCGGCGTGGTGATCTACGAAGACGTAGAGATCGGCGACGGGACAGAGTTCGGCCACGGGGTGTTGGTGAGAGAGCTTACTAAAATCGGCCGTGGGGTGCGGATCGGGACGCAGGCCATTATAGAGCGGGAGGTGAAGATCGGCGACCGCGCCTGGATACAGTCCATGGTCTACATCCCCAACGGCACGGTCATTGAAGAAGACGTCTTCATAGGGCCCAACGCGGTCATAACCAACGACAGATACCCCCCAAGCAGGCGGCTGACGCCGGTGGTGATCAGAAGAGGCGCGGTGATAGGGGCAAACGCCACCCTGGTGGCAGGCATAGAAGTCGGCGAAGGCGCCGTGGTCGCGGCGGGGGCTGTCGTCACCAAAGACGTACCCCCCGGCGTAGTCGTGGCGGGGGTGCCCGCAAGAGAGATAGGAAAGGCCGATGAATACCTCAGAAAACGCGCGCTCTATGAACAAATGGGCTTAGTGAAAAGAGACATATAGACGAAGGCGCCCCATCGGACGCTCGGAGGGCTTCAGCCCCCATCAGCTCTAAAGGCGCGAAAGACGTATCTCCAGAGGTTGTACACATCTGGCGCCGCCTTCCCAAGCCTGGACGCACAATGCTAAAGCGCTTCAACCACCTTCTTGAAGACTTCGATAAATTTCTGGCGGAGGTCAACGACCTCGTGTCTGCCTACTACGTTCGATATGACGAGGACGCAACCTGTCCTGAAGCCCCTCAGCCACCCCAGGGCCATGGCGGTGGCGCACTCCATCTCCACGGCCAGGGCGCCTCGGCGGCGCCAGAAGTCGACGAAGTTTGGGTCTTCTGCGTAGAAGGCGTCGCTGGAGACGACGTAGCCCACCGGCGCCTTCAGCGCCTCGGCGAGCTTCAGCGTGAGGAGAGGGTCCGCCGCCAGAGGGGGGCTGTGGCCGGGGAAATAGGAGCCGAGGACGCCTCCGGCCGGCGCGGCCGCGGCGGCGGCCACCAGCACGTCGCCTATCTTCAACTCGCCGAAGGAGCCGGCGGTGCCTATCCGTACAAAGGTCTCCATGCCTAACATTTTCAGCTCCTCCAGCGCTATGGCGGCTGAGGGCCCCCCTATGCCGTGCGCCACCACAGATATACGCCTACCGGCGGCGCGGCCTGTGTAGACCGGGTATCTGTTTTCGTTGACCAACACCGCCTCTTCCATGAGAGAGGCGAAGAGCCTCGCCCTCGCTGGGTCTCCTACGCCGATGACGACGGGCGCCACGTCTCCCTGCTCGGCCCAGATGTGGTATGGCATGGGTATCTGAGACGTGGGAAATTAAAATACAGATCTTGTCCCTACTATGGAACTCGAGGCTTTGACAAAGGCGCTTGGGGTGTCCGGCTTTGAGGATGAGGTGAGGCAGAGAATTCTGTCTGCTGTGGGCGGGGCTGAGGTAGACGAGTTCGGCAACGTGGTGCTACGCGGAAGGTCTAAGGTGGCTTTCGTGGCGCATATGGACGAGGTTGGCCTGTTGGTGACCTCGATAGAGGAGGACGGCAGATTAAAGTTTAGAAAAGTCGGCGGCGTAGACGACAGAATACTCCCAGGTAGCTCTGTGGTGATCTACGGCGACGGGTTTAGGGTCGAGGGCGTCATAGGCGTGGCGCCTCCCCACTTCCAGCAACAGCAACAGGTAACTTGGCAAGATCTTTACATAGACATAGGGGCTACGAGTAGGGAGGAGACAGAGGCAATGGGCGTTGGCCCCATGACGCCTGCCGCATTCTCCAGGAGGTACGCCGAAGTTGGGAAATTCGTCTCAGCCACGGCGCTGGACGACCGCGCCGGTTGCTGGGCGTTGGTTGAGACGTACAAGAGGAGTCCCGCCGCTACCTACGTCTGGACGGTCCAAGAGGAGGTGGGGCTCCTCGGCGCCCGCGCCCTCGCGAGGAGCCTAGAGGGAAAAAGCGTAATTGTAGTCGACACCATGGCTTGTTGCCACCCCAACTACACAGGCAATGTGAAGCCTGGGCGCGGCCCCGTCCTTAGGCTTTTCGACAACTACGGCGCCTACAACAACAAGCTGGCTAGGAAGGTGTTGGAGATAGCTAAGAAGAGGGGGATACCGATTCAGATCGGGGGAGGCGGCGGCGGGACGGACGCAGCCGCCTTCTTCACGGCCGGCGTCCCGGCGGTGGCAATCGGCATATTGACTAAATACAGCCACTCCCCCGTTGAGATGGTACACAGAGACGATTTGAGACACACAGTAGAGCTTCTGACGGCCCTGGCCGAGGAGCTTGACTAGTCGTCACCGTTCAGTAGCGGCGACCAGCTTCACCGCTCTCTATATATTCCACATAGTCTTTTAAACATTCAACGCATAGAGTGAGCTCCACTTCTTTGCCTACCCTAATGTAGCCCAGATTGAAGAAGCTGACAGGTCTGCCGCACATGTGACAGACGGGGCGAAACACGTGTAGAAAAATTTTCAGTTCCTCTAAGGGAATTTCGGTGTAGATTAGGCCAACTGCCTTGAGGAAACGTTTTTTCTTGTTCATTGAAAGTTTTGATTTACTCTCTCTGAGACTCCTCACGTATATTTATCAAGTTTTTTAAGAGACTTAAGAGCTAAATAGGAGAGGGTTTTGAGACTGTGGTGGACTTGGTCAGCCAGATCTTCGGCATAGGTAGGTACGTGGCGGCAATCGCCCTGGGGTATCTTACGGGCAGAGCACTGAGGTGGAGGCCTCCGGCTTTTTTGTTCGTGGCGGTGGTTGTGACGTTGGTGTTTTTCGTGGCGGCGGAGGCGGCTGGGGTCGTCCTTAGTAACGTCGGCGCGTTTCTGGCCATCTCAATACTCTATTCGCTGTCTCTGATCCTCGCCACGGGCCTCCTAGGCTCTCTCTTTGACAAGCCGGCAACCGCCGGCGAAGTCCGTAAGCCCGTGATCTCGTTGTACGTGGCGGCGGCTCTGGCGGCGGGCCTAGCGGCGGGGGCCGTCGCCGAGTTTAACTACGCCTCGGCGATCGACCCCCTGCTTCTTTTCCTTCTTTTCATAGCCGGCATCGACATGGCGCACGTCGAGATACGACTTGACCGCTCTATGTTTCTAGCACCTGTCGTGACTCTTCTCGCCGCCGGCGTAGTGGGGCTTCTGTTCGCCTTGTTCTTCCGAATTACGCCTGCCGTCGCCTTTGGGCTGGGGTGGTACAGCTTCATAGGCCCCTATCTGGCGAGCATCGGCGACGCCGCAGGCGGGGCATATGGCCTCCTTGTCAACTTCCTCCGGGAGCAACTCACCTTTCTGCTGGCTCCGCCGTTGGCCAAGAGGCTGGGCAAACTCGGCGTGCTGGCCATGGGCGGCGCCACCACTATGGACAACACCCTGCCTCTCTACACGGCGCTTTACGGCTCCTCCTTTGCCCTCTACGCATTTGCCAACGGCGTACTTCTCACGGCCGTAGTGCCTGTGGCAGTTCCGCTTATACACCAGCTATACACCTCGATGCCGCCCACCCACTGAAGTTTGGGGTGGATCGTTACTCTGGTGTTTAAAGGGAGGTACACCGCAAGTCCAATTAATAGCAACTATAGAACGTACAATGCCAAGTGTGAGGGAGTTGCTAGGTGTCTCCGCAGTCTCCCTTCTCCGGTACGGCATAATGCCCGACGACGACGTATACGCAGCCGTCAAAGTGTTAGAAGTCAAGGCGCCTCATCTCGCCAGGCTCCTCAAGGCTATTCTAGACGGCAACGGCGCCTCTTAACGCCCCCACCTGGGCGTAAAGTTGTGTTTAATGCCGAGCACGTCTAGGACGCGTCCTGCAAAGGTTGTGACGAGTTCGTCGATGGATTTAGGCTTGGTGTAGAAGCCGGGCGCCGCAGGCATCACCACGGCGCCCGCCATCGTGGCCAGCTCCATGTTTCTTATGTGGACTAGGGAGAGGGGGCTCTCCCTGACCACCAATACAACTCTCTTCCGCTCCTTTAGGCCTACCTCTGCGGCTCTGGTGATTAGGTTTATGGTGATGCCGTTGGCGATGGCGGCTAGGGTCTTGGTGGAGCAGGGCACCACCGCGACTGCGTCTATGCCGAAGCTACCAGAGGCCGGCGGCGCCGTAAGGTCGTCCTCCGGCCAGACGTAGTCTGCAAGAGACTTCACGTACTGGACGTCGTAGTCTGTCTCAAGCCTGATCACCTTCTCCGCCGTCTTGGAGATAGAGAGGTGGACCTCGACGCCGGCCTTCCTCAGAAGCTCCAAGACCTTTATGCCGTAGATCACTCCGGAGGCGCCTGTGACGCCGAGGAAGACGCGCATTATATATATACGTACACGTCGTTGTCTAGCACAACGCCGTCTTCTACCTCTACGCCTCCATGAAGCAGGTATAGCTCCTTTTTCTGCACCTTGACGGGCCTCTTCTCCACCGGCGGAAGGTGGGCGGCTGTTTTCAACAAATCGGCAACTTGTCTACTAAGCAGGGCGAACTCCCTGGGAGATTGCGGGATCTTAAACACCAACGCGTGGCTGTATTTTAGAGTAGCGGCTCCCTCCGGCGTGTGTGGCGACGGCGTTATCTTACGGACTGCCAAAGTCTGAGATGCCACATCTGTAGTAGCCGCCACCTCGAACTCACGTCCCCCCAGGAACACAGCCACAACGTTAGGCCTAGTCTTGTGGTGGAAGGCCGTGATTTCGCGGGCTACTTGCGTCTTGAGTTCAAGAAAGTCGAAATACACATCAAATCCCTCTCTGCCGTAGGGAGAGCCGACGAAGGCGCTTTCGTTGACCACAGGCGCCGCGGCTATCGGCGGCAGATCAAGCCAGCCTTTTTTCCATCTATACAGAATCCACGTGAGGAAATTCACGGCAGACCAGTCCTCTGGATAGAAGCCCGAAAGCGCCAACATTTTCTCTTCGCCTGTGCCAAAGATGAGGGGGCCGCCGCCTAAGTGTTGCGCAAGCAGGTTTTTTATATATCTCACACAAGTCGAATTGGACCTAAGGGCCTTACTGGGATGTAGGTAATACATCGGCCCCGGATTTCTCCATGTATAAAAATAGATGTCTTGAAAAATAGAGTCAAAGATGTATAGAGACTCCAACTCCTCCCGACTTTGCCGCAGCGGGTAAGACCGCCTGGAGCGCGGCGACCCCTGCAATGCCGGTGCAGTGCGTCCCCACCACCAGCTCGGGGTTTTTCTGTCTTAAGTACTCTGCGGCTTCCTTAACCCTCGCCTCGGGAAGCCCCATGAAGTGCAGGCCGCCTATTACGGCGTACAGCCTGTCTGCGCCTGTGACCTGCAGGCCGTACTCCACTATGTTCTCCACACCGGCATGACCGCAACCCGTCAAGGCCACGAGACCCCTGGGGTGCTTCACGTAGAGCGCCATGTCGTCGGGCACTTCGTCCGACACAGCGCCTGTGTGTGACGGGCCCCACCGCCTCGGTATTTCACCGGAGGCCCAGACCCCCTCTGCAATTTTGTACGGCTCTCTTATCAACACGAGCTCAGCCCCCCTCGACTCTAGGTACTCCCTGGTGAAATCCACGCCTATCTCCACCTCTCCCCTGTCGTCTCTGGCGTAGGCTTTGGCAAAGAGGTTTACGTGAGCTACGATTTTGATGGGTCTCGTCCTGGCGGAGAGAAAGGCCTTGAGACCGCCGGTGTGGTCTATGTGGCGGTGGCTGAAGACGAGGACCTCCGGCTCGTCTGGACTTATGCCGAGGGCCTTCATGTTGTTGAGGAGGGCCGCCCCGGAGAGCCCCGTGTCGTAGAGAATTCTATAGTCGTGGATGTAAGCGGCGAAGCCCCACTCGCCCAGAAGTCTCATGCGGAGAGAAGAAAGTTGCGTAAGATAGTTGTCCACTAGTATTGTTATCTTCATTATTACGAATAAATCCCTAGTTTATAGATTTTTCTCTCAAAAAACTTTTTAACATATTTGCCGAGAATTGAGCACTGACGCTTGAGGCCGCTTGCCAACGCTGTGGCGTCTTACGTCGTGTAAACTAAATAAACCGAGGTGCTTAGAAGTATGTTGATGAAGGCTGGTGTGTGGCGATGTGTGAGCGGTGGTGACAAGACTGATTTATGAAGCGGCAGCCAATTATGAAACTGAAAGTAGGGTTGTAAAGTACTAGACGACGCCTAGACTTTACACCGATTGGTGAGGTATTGGAAGTCCTCTATAGAGGCGAAGATAGTTGCATGTGTTGTGCGAGGTACAGAGAGCAGAATATTTAAAAGTCACGCGTTTCGGGGGCTCTATGCCGATTTGGTATAGGGAGGAAGAGGAGTGGGAAGAAGAGGAAGAACTCTGGGAGGAGTTTGAAGAGGAGTGGGAAGAAGAGGAAGAGTGGTAAAGTTTTTCAAAAGGCTCCCATTTTCTCTCTTTATATTTTTCCAGGGGTTTTCCAACATTTTAACAAGTAGGGTATGTGCAGGTACAAAGCTATAGTTTCGGGATTGTTGGGGGTTAAGTTTTTAATACTGCTAAATACGCATAACCCATGGCGGGGGGCGTGGGGGTGGGCAGAGTAGTAGTTGGGAAACACGTCTACGGCAACCTGTACGGATGTGACCAAAACGTTTTGAGAGATGAGGCGGCTTTGATAACCATAGTGAAAGAGGCTGTGAAAGTGGCTAACGCCATGTTGGTCTCTATAGGGTCGTATAGGTTCGGCCCAAACGGCGGTCTCACGGTGTTTGCAGTGGTGGCTGAAAGCCACATCTCTATCCACACGTGGCCTGAGCACGGCTTTGCCACTGTAGATGTATATACCTGTGGCGACCACACAGACCCCAAGGCGGCTTTTGACTACATAGTCTCTATGCTTAAGCCCAAGAGGGTAGAGGCGTTCTTCGGAGATAGGTCGATGTACAATGAGTAGATTTTTTAAATTAACATTTTTCAAGTCGCATGGTTACATACTTTAAACAAGCCTATTTGGAAATCGCGAATTTTATACTCCGCGCACTGAATAGTATAAAACTTGAAGAAATCGAGAATTTTGTCAAGTCAATAGAAGAGATATACAGAGGAAATAAGAAGATTTTAGTTGTTGGTGTAGGGAGAAGCGGGCTTGTGGGCCGCGCCTTTGCCATGAGGTTGAGACACCTCGGCGCTAGGTCTTATGTCCTAGGCGAGACCATAACGCCCTCGGTAGAGGAGGGAGATCTATTGGTGGCGATCTCAGGAAGCGGCTCTACACAAGTGATCGTTGCCGCCGCCGAAGCGGCCAAGAAGATGAAGGCTAGAGTCGCCGCCGTAACTTCGTATTATGATTCGCCGCTGGGCCGCCTGGCAGATCTCGTAGTGTTTGTGCCCGGCAGGACGAAGCTGGCGTCTATGGATGACTATTTCGCACGCCAGATACTTGGGATTCATGAGCCGCTGTCCCCCCTAGGCACGTTGTTCGAAGACACGGCTATGGTAGTACTAGACGCAACTATCGCCGAGCTTATGAAGCGACTTGGCAAAAACGAGAGGGACTTGGCGAAGAGACACGCCAACATAGAAGTGCCGTAACAACTCCGATTAAGAGCGCTGAGGGTCTTGAGCTTCTTGCTAAAAACGAAGATGATTCCGTCTCTTATGCGCGTTCCACAGTCCCGCCTGTGCCGGGCCCGCACGGGTAAGGGTAAAATAGTTGATTATTTTTGTGAGATGCGCCTATGTGCAAGGTCTTCTGCAGAGGCGGGTCAAATACCGGTTTGACCTCGCCACGCCGACCCCCCTTGGCCGTTGGCTGAAGGAGGTCTTTCCTGAGGTGAAGAGACTGATTGAAAAGGAGTGGGGCGCCGTCATGTGCCCCGTAGGTGAGCCGCCGGGTCTCGGCATGTTGTTGATTGAATGGCGTGGAGGCCACCTCATAGCAGACGTCTCTCTCTGCGCCCCCGTGTCTCGCCCCAAGCCGCCGCCGGTGGTCTACGAAGTGCCTGTGGAGAGAGTGGACATCTGCATTGAGCCCACTGCCCCGGTCTTCCCCCCGGCTGAGTATGTAGAGATACATATCCCCTTTGTGAAGATGCTAGGGAGGATCACACTGCGGAGAGACTACGCCGTGGTGAAGTACAGAGGCTTATTATTCGCCACAGAGGTTAAATACGGCCCCGAGGCGAGAGGCGGCGTGGCGTTAAGCCTTGCGCGGTATCGTTGCGGCCCCTATGACGTGGGGGAAGCTCTAAAAAAATTGAAACGTATACTTTATTCAAAGTATTGATGAGGTACGTTGCCGTCGTGTGTCCTAAATGCGGGAGGGCAAGCGGCGCCAGGTTCGATGCGAAAAGACATCAATGTCCTTACTGCGGCGCCGTTTTCCAAATAAACGACGCGTCTATAATCGCAATGGGCAACGCCAAGGCGGTAAGAGAAGTGGTGGTGAGGTATAACAGCGGCGAATTTAGACAGTTGTAGAATTGCAGTGAGCTTCCCTCTTAAATAAACTATTTTAAGTTTAGGCGGTGGGGTGGCGATGCACATAGAGAAGTTTACAGTGGGCAACAAGACGTATCGTTTCTACAGTTTAAAGGCCTTGGAAAGAGAGGGTTATGACATTGCCAGGCTTCCCTACTCCGTCAGAGTTTTACTCGAAAACGTAATGCGGAACCTCGACGGACGAGACATCACTCAAGAACATCTGGAAAGGATAGCGAGGTGGAACCCCAAGTCGCCTGAGGGGGAGATAGCCATAAAGATCTCCCGGGTCGTGATGCAAGACTACACAGGCGTGCCGGCGATTGTCGACTTGGCCACCATGCGGGATATAGCCTTCAAGATGGGGAAGGACCCCTCAATAATTAACCCCCAGGTCCCAGTGGACTTGATCATTGACCACTCCGTACAGGTAGACTTCTGGGCGTCTCGAGATGCCCTCCGGCTAAACCTACAGCTTGAGATACAGCGGAATAAAGAGAGATACCGCTTCCTCAAGTGGGCTCAGCAGGCCTTTAAGAACTTGCGGGTATTTCCGCCGGGCACCGGCATCATACATCAAGTGAACTTGGAATACTTGGCGAAGGTTGTTATGACAGAGGGAGATTTGGCGTATTTCGAAACTCTCGTCGGCATGGACAGCCACACGACCATGATAAACGGCCTCGGCGTTGTGGGGTGGGGCGTCGGCGGGGTGGAGGCAGAGGCGGCGATGTTGGGCGAACCCATCACTATAAAGGTGCCGAGAGTTGTCGGCGTCCACCTCTACGGCGAACCGCGGCCCGGCGTCACAGCCACAGACATAGTCCTAGCAATTACCGAGTTCCTACGTAAGGTAGACGTCGTTGACGCCTTCGTGGAGTTCTTCGGCGAGGGGGTCAAGAAGCTCTCCGTGCCGGACCGCGCCACCATTGCCAACATGGCGCCGGAGTACGGCTCCACCACCGGCCTCTTCCCCGTCGACCAAAACACTCTGTCGTACCTCAGAGCCACAGGTAGGTCGGAAGATCACATAGCCCTGGTAAGAAAGTATTACGAGCTACAAGGCGTCTTCGGCGGGGTGGAGGGGGCTGAGTACAGCCGAGTAGTTAAGTTCGACCTATCCGCCGTGGAGCGCAACGTGGCAGGCCCCACACTGCCTTGGCAGAGGAGGACTCTGGCGGAGGCGCCGAAGAGCTTCCACAGCTTCCTCCAGGAGAGGAAGAGGCGGACGGCGCGTAAGGTGGTGGAGATAGAGATAGACGGCAGAAAGACGCAACTCGGCGACGGCGACGTGGTGATCGCCGCCATAACCAGTTGCACAAACACCAGCAACCCCTACCTCCTCGTGGCGGCGGCGCTCCTCGCCAAGAGGGCCGTGGAGCTGGGCATAAAGCCGCCTCCCTACGTCAAGACCAGCTTCGCCCCGGGCTCTAGAGCCGCCGCGGAGATCCTCGAA
>JAJHQT010000118.1 GCA_020833205.1 Pyrobaculum sp. | reverse complement strand
AAACGACGTGACGTTCCTGGAGGAGGCCCACGTGCCCTTCGGCGGGATTAAGGCCAGCGGCATAGGGAGAGAAGGCGGGGAGTACAGCTTCCACGAAGTCACCTACGACAGGTGGCTCACGGTAACTTTGAGGACTAGGAGGTTCCCCATACCCTCTGCCCTTAAATGATAAGGCTGGAGCTGAAGGGCCCCATCGCCAAGCTGATAATCGACAACCCCCCGCTCAACCTCATCACTCTGCAGATGAGGAGGGAGTTGGGGAGATTACTTGGTGAGTTAGAGGGGAGAGGGGTGAGGGCTCTCGTTGTCACCTCCGCCGGCGGCGTCTTAAGCGCCGGCGGCGACGTCACGGAGTTTCTCAACAGCTCGCCAAGCGACCTGCTGGAGTGGGGTAAAACAATAGAGATGTTAGCCGACCTCCCGTTTCCCACCATTGCCGTCGTCAAGGGCTACGCCTTCGGCGCCGGGTTTGAGATGGCTCTGTCTTGTGACATAAGGATTGCTTCGCGGAACGCCGTAATGGGTCTGCCCGAGGTGCGGCTCGGCATGATACCTGCCAGCGGGGGGCTTACGCGATTTGCAAAGATCCTCGGGCCTCGCGCCCTCTACCACCTATTGCTGGGTCGCCGAATAGTCTCGGAGGAGGCGCTCAGGCTGGGGCTTGTCGACGAGGTGGTTGACGACGCAGACGCCAGGGCCGAGGAGCTGGCGTCGGAACTGGCGGAGCTTCCACCGCTAGCTGTAAAGGCTTTGAAGGAGGCGGTATACGCTGCGGTGGACAGTCCCCTGAGCACTGGGTACTTAGTGGAGAGGACCCTTTTTGGGTTGTTGAGGTACAGCCAAGACTTCAGGGAAGGTATATACGCGTTTAAAGAGAAGCGCAAACCAATTTTCAAAGGTGAGTAACTTCATTATTTTTAATTAATAAGTAAATCTTTAAAAATTATTTTTGTTTTGCAGAGGTATGGGGTCTTGGTATCATGAACTTTGCAAGGAGTCTGTGGAGAACCCCGGCGGGTTTTGGAGCGGTGTCGCGTCGGAGCTTCATTGGCACAGGCGTTGGCGCTCTGTCCTTGAAGGCGCGGCTCCCTTCATTAGATGGTTCGTAGGGGGCGAAACAAACATCACGTACAACGCCTTAGACAGACACCCAAGCGACCGCTTGGCCTTTGTCTGGGCTAGCTCCGACGGACGTGTTGAGCGGTACACCTACGGCGAGGTCCTGGAAAGAGTGCAGAGGTACGTGTGTCTGCTTCGGAGGCTTGGTGTAGGCAGGGGCGACAGGGTGACTGTTTACATGCCCATGGTGCCTGAGACGGCCTTTATCCTTTTGGCCGTGGCGAGGGTCGGGGCTGTTCACAACGTCGTGTTTTCGGGTTTCGGCGTACATGCCCTGGCTGAGAGGATAAAAGACTCCGGCTCACGGCTGTTGATATCCGCAGATTTCATGTACAGAAGGGGGAAAAGGATCGATCTGCTTCAAAACGCCGAGGAAGCCGCAAAGAGGATCGGCGGCGTCCAGCTACTTAGGTACTTCAGAGAGGAGCGGAGGTTTGAGGGGGAGGCCGAAGCCGGCGGATGCGCGGGGGAGCCGACGTGGGTTGAGGCCACCGAGCCGCTGTTTATTCTGTATACCTCCGGCACCACGGGGAAGCCCAAGGGGCTTTATCACGGCCACGGGCAGTATATGGTGTGGGCCTACGCGCACACCAAATGGCTCTTCGGCTTCAAGCCGGGCGATATTCTGTTCTCCACGGCTGACATCGGCTGGATAAACGGCCACACCTACGGCCTCTACGGGCCCCTCCTCAACGGCTCTGCCGTCCTCTGGTACGAAGACGCGCCTGACTACCCGCATCCAGGCATCTGGTGGGAGCTGACGGAGAAGATACGGCCCGCGTTTATATGGCTAGCCCCCACCGCCGTTAGGCTGTTGATGAGATACGGAGAGGAGTGGGTTAGGCGTTACGACACATCATCGTTAAGGCTCGTAATCAGCGCAGGCGAGATCCTTGGCCACGAGCCCTGGAGGTGGCTTAGGGACAACGTGTGCAGGGGACATGGATGCGAGGTGATCGAGACGTGGGGCCAGACGGAGAACTCCGGCTTCATAGCGGCCCCAGGCGGGCTCGGGCTCGGCGGGATAAGATACAAACAAGGCGCGGTGGGGCTTCCGTATCCAGGTCTCAAGATATCCGTAGTGGACGATAGAGGCGTCAAGGTGCCGCCGGGCGTCAAGGGGCACGTGGTGGTGGAGCCGCCTACTCCGCCTGCCTTCGCCTTAGGCGTTTGGGGCGACCCGGAGAGGTGGGTGCAGACGTACTGGACCAAGTTCCCGGGGCTTTACTACACCGGAGATGTGGGGTATTACGACGAGGAGGGCTATCTCTACATACTCGGAAGGGGGGACGACGTGATTAAGGTGGCTGGCCACAGGCTTGCGCCCGCGGAGATCGAAAACGTGGTCATGTCTCACCCCCATGTGGTGGAGGCAGCCGCGGTTGAGATCCCCGACGAGGTCCGGGGCTCCGTCTTGGCCATCTTCGCTGTTCCAAAAAGCGGCTTCAAGGTGGAGCCCGGCGAGATTCTGGAACTTGTGAAGAGGGAGTTCGGGCCAGTGGCTGTGGTGTCCCGGATATTCATCGTTGAGCGGTTGCCCAAGACGAGGACGGGGAAGATCATGAGGAGGGTGCTGAGGGCCGTCGCCTCCGGGTCTCTACCGGGCGACTTGTCGACGCTTGAAGACGAGGCCTCGGTGGAGGAGATTAAGAGGGCTTTTGAGGAGCTGAGAGGAGCTTGGCGGCTTTCTTAACGGCTTTTATGATGTTTACGTAGCCTGTGCATCT